>JABSRK010000386.1 GCA_013213915.1 Planctomycetota bacterium | reverse complement strand
CCCGTCAACAAAAAGGGGCCGGCTCGCCCCCCGGCGGCCGGCCCCGCGCATCGCCAAGGCGATGCCTGCTCTTCCCAAGGCCCTTCCTCTCGAGCCCTAACCCCCGATGGGGCAGTCAGGCGCACACCGCGGTGCGGCGGGCCCAACGCTCCTTGAACATCTCCCGTGCCTTGTGCAGACGCCAACGCGTCGTGGCGCTGGTGCAGTGGATGATCTTGGAGATCTCCGCGCACGGCATCTCGTGGATGTCCCGCAGCACGATCACTGTCTTGTACTTGGCCGGCAGGCTGCCGAGGACGGCTTGGATCTGACGACGCAGATCCGTGTTCTTCATATTCCGGTCGGGCGCCGCGCCGTCGTCGAGGGGCGGGTCCAACGAACACTCGTCCAGGCTGACCTTCTGCTGCTTGCTCTTCTTGCGGAGGTGGTCGATCGCCAAGTTGACCACGATCCGGTACAGCCACGTGTAGAAGTTGTACTGGAGCTTGAAGCGACCAATCGCCTTGAACACCCGCAAGAACGCCTCCTGGGCCAGATCCTGCGCATCTTCCACGTCACCGACCAGATTGAACGCGATCCAGTAGACCTTCTTCTCGTAGCTTCGCACCAGGGACTGAAACGCGCCCAGGTCGCCGTCCTGGCAGCGACGGATCAGCGCACGCTCTTCTTCTCGACGGCGACGCGCCTCGTCGGCGCTTTCCTGACGCTCCTCTTCGATCTCCGCGATGTCCTTCGTGGCCTGTTGCATGGGTCTACCCTCGAGAGCCCGGTGTGGCCCAAGCGCTCCAGCGTTCACATAAAGCAACTGGGGGGCCGTCTCCGCCTCGAGGTGGCTGCAATGGTTCCTTAATCCCTATACGTCAGTGGCTTACGAAACATCCCCCGAACTCGCGTTTGCTTCGTAGGGGTGAGGGAAGTGCCCGAGATCGTCCCCCCCAGGGGACGCGGGTGACGATTTCGGAGCGGCCCGTGCGCGGCCACGCTCAGGCGCTCGAGTCCTCCGCCGCGTCCTCCACCCCCGTGTCCCAGGAGGCATCCGCCAGCGTCGCCCGGAACCGCTTTCCGTAGGGGCGTTCGACGACCCGACGATCGAGACAGAGGATCACCCCTTCATCTTCCTCCGTGCGGACCAGGCGCCCGCAGCCCTGCCGGAAGCGGATGACGGCCTCGGGCAGGAAGAATTTAGGGAATGGATCTTCGCCCCCGCGACGCAACCGCTCGGCGCGCGCCTCGTTCAACGGCAAGGTGGGGACCGGGAACGGCAGCCGTGTGATGACGACCAGGCGCAAGGCGGAACCTGGCACGTCCACGCCGTGCCAGAAGCTCTCTGTGCCAAACAGCACTCCGTTCCCGTCCTCCCGAAACCGCGTGAGCATGGTCGCGCGGTCCATGGTGTCCCCCTGCCGCAGCGCCATGAGCCCTCGCTCATTGATGGGCCCGGCCAGACGCCGCCAGGAAGCTTCGAGGGCCCGGTAGCTCGTGAACAGAACGAAGGCACCCCCGCCCGCCTTGTCGATGTAGCGCAACACGACATCAGCAGCCGCCTCGTCGTAACCGTCCTCGTCCGGAAACGGAATGTGCCGCGGCACGTGGACCTCGACAAGCCGCTGGTAGTCGAATGGCGATCCCAGCACGAGCTGTCGAGCGCCACTACAGCCATGACGCCTGGCGAAATAGCCCAGATCGTTCTCCCCTCGCCCAGCGGCCAGGGTCGCCGACGTCGATACGACACACCCCAGCTTGTCGAACAGATCACGCTCGAGGATGGGTGCGATATCGAGCGGCCGGGCTGCCAATTCCACGTGGCGACGAACGGGATCACGCTCGACGAAGTACACGAGGTCCGGGTCATCCACGGCGAGGAGCGACCTGACCATGGAGCACATGGCGAGGGAGCGGCGAGCGAAGGCCTCGACCTCGACGCGCACCTCGTCTCGCTCCTGTGCGTCAGCGAGGATCTCGAGTCGGTCGGCCAGCGCCGCCAGGTCCGCCGACAGGACATCGTCCCACAACCCCGGCTCGCGATAGCGTCCGTTGGAACCGGGACGGGACGCGCACCATCGGTCCACGTCACCGAAGAACCGATCCCCCGCTTCACCGACCTTCCGCGCCAGGGTCTGGGCGCCGTCCACAGCATCCCCGTCCAGGCGCTTCAGGAGTCCCTGGGCACCGCGGCCGCCGAGGAGTCGGCGCAGAAAATGGCGCATCCCCCGACGAGACAGGCTCAGACCCAGATGGTCCTGGGCGACACGTTCGAGGTGGTGGGCTTCGTCGATGATCAGCACGGGATGTTCGGGAAGGATGCCCATGTCCTGTTGCCGCAACATGAGATCCGTGCAGTAGAGCGCGTGATTCGTGACGATGACGTCCGCGGTTTGCAAACGACGCCGGGCGGCCTGGTAGTAGCACCTCTTGAACTGTTCGCAGCGGTGCCCGAGGCAGTTGTCCGTCTCCGACTGCACCTGGTCCCAGATCTCGGGGCGGACCGGCGGATCGAGCTCCTGGCGACGCCCCTCGAACGCGTCCTCCGACCATTCGTGGACGCGTCGGAGAGCCACCACGGCTGGATCATCTGCCACCAGATCGGGAGCCCGCTCCATCGCCAGACCGAGACGGCGGAGGCCCAGGTAGTTGTTGCGACCGAGCGCCTTGGTGACCGTGAACTCTATGGGAAGGCATGACGCGAGCAGGGGGATGTCCTTTTCGAGTAGCTGGGCTTGCAGCGCGATCGTGTGCGTCGAGATGACCACCTTGCGTCCGGTGGCGACAGCGCCGATAAGAACAGGGGCCAGATAGGCCAGGCTCTTGCCCACACCCGTAGGTGCCTCTACGACCAGGTGCGCCTCTTCGCGCAGCGCGTCGAGGACGGCCTCCGCCATCTCGACCTGCTGCGGGCGCTCGCGAAAACCGTCGAGCCGACGTGAGAGAATGCCGCCGCGGCCGAGGACGTCTTCTATGGGGAGCTCTGACGACATACAGCAGGTCGGCGCCAAGTGGCGAGCGCGCGGGGGCGATGATAGCATCCCGCGCCTTCTACGACGCATGAAGCACCTACCAACGATGCTCGTCCTCGCGTGTGCGGCGACCGCATGCCAGGTGGAAGAACGCCACGCCGGCGGCCCCCTGGTCATCCGCGCCGACACGCCGCCGACGACGCTCGTGGCGATGTCCGACGTGTTGCGTGGCGACATCCGCGTCGGGCGGGTCCGCACCTACCGTTTTG
>JABSRK010000385.1 GCA_013213915.1 Planctomycetota bacterium | reverse complement strand
CCAAAACCACGTAATGTCATCGCATTCGAAATCTCGTCTGCGCGATCTAGGCTTGAGAAAATTAATGGCCCTAAGATCTTGGCCACATTTTTAATACGCGACAGTACAGATACATGAGCACGGGGGACCCGAGGTCCTCCAGGTGGTCGAGCTCCCGGACCCGACGCCGGGGCCGGGTGAGGTGCTCGCCCGGGTGTTGGCGGTGAGTGTGAACCACCTCGACCTGTGGGTGCGGCGCGGGATGCCGGGCATGCCGTTGCCCTTGCCGATGATCCCCGGGTGCGACGGGACGGGAGAGGTCGTCGAGGTCGGTGAGGGCGTCACGCAGTTCGCCGTCGGGGACCGGGTGGTCCTCGTCGAAGGCTGCTCTGACACCCTCCGCGCCGTGCTTCGAGCGGCGGGGGTCGGCCAGGTGCAGGGGGTGCTCCTGGACCTTGGGGTTTCGAGTATGCAGCTCGACGATCCCGTGCGCGGATTTTCGTTTCGCCACGATGGGCCGTTGAGCATGAGGATGGGCAAGGGCCCGGGGGTGAAGAGCGCGATGAAGCTGCTGCAGGACAGCACCGTTTCGGAGCTCGAGCGGATTCTGCGCGAGTACGGAGAAGAGCCGTCAGCGCGGAGGATCGCGTCGCGGCTGAAGAACCTGTGCCGTCGTCGCCCGCCCCGCACGACCCTGGAGCTCGCGAACTTCATCGAGTCCCTACACCCGCATCGCCCGCGTGGACGCTCGGCCGCGCATCCGGCGACGCGCGTCTTCCAGGCGCTGCGTATTGCCGTCAACGACGAGATGGGTGTCCTTGAACGCACGCTCCCGCTGGCGTCCGAGGCCCTCGCACCGGGCGGTCGTCTGGCGGTGATCTCATTCCAGTCCCTCGACGATCGGATCGTGAAGCGCTTCATGCGCGACGGGCACAAGGACGGGACCTTCGCGGAGATCACGAAGAAGCCCATTCGTCCCGAAGAGGACGAGCTCGAACGCAACCCTCGGAGTCGCAGCGCACGCCTTCGTGTCGCCGTGCGGCGAAAGGACGACGCAACCGCGTGACGCGCATCCAGCGGGCCCCCCTAACGTCCGTCGTGCCGGCGCTGTGCGCCGCCGTACTCTTCGCGGGACTCGCAGGGCTGGTCATCAAGCGTCGCACGGATTGCGTGCGTAGCGGGTATGCGGCACACCGGTTGATGGAAGCGATCGGCCACCTGGGGAACGAGAAACGCTACCTCGAGGGTGAACTGGGCAAGCTCCGGATCACCGTTCGCGAGCGTTTCAAGCAGATCGGCCTGGCCGAGGGCGGCACGAGCGTCACCGCGCCACCAGAACGGCAGGGGGGGGCTGGCCAGTGACCTCGGAGTCCCGCAATCCCGCCGCTGTCACCGACACCCGAGCCGCGCTCAAGCTGACGAACGCCCTCGCGGTGGTGTTCGTGGCTCTGATCTGCAGGCTGTACGACATCCAGGTTCTTGCGCACCCGGAACGCCTGGCTGCTGTCAACGCCCAGACGCATCGCCCCATGGGGAAGCACCCGGCTCACCTGATGTTCGAGCAGCCGGGTCGCGGCCGTATCTTCGATCGCGCAGGTCGCGTCCTCGCTGAATCGTGGTACGCCCACGACGTCGTCATGGACGGCAAGGAGCTCGTCGGAGCCTGCACCGCTGCGGCGCGCCGGGACGCAGCAGGCCGCGTATCGCTGCTGGTCCGCACGGCGTTGACCGACGCTGGCGTCCCCTGCGAGCTGGATGACGTGCATCGACGGATCATCCGCGCGGTCACCACGGAGGATCGGTACGCAGTGCTCGTGCGCAGCCTCGATCCGGACCAACGTCGTCGCTTTGCCGATCGTCTTCGCCAGTCGCTGCTGCCGGCGGCCCAGGCGAGGGGCAAGCCGCGCTTGCGCTCCGCCGGGTTGATCATGGTCCCCCGTTTGCGTCGCACGTACCCGTGGGGCGGGGTGACCTCGCAGATCGTGGGCGTCGTCGGCGAGTCCAAGCACGACGCAGGCGGACGTATCGCCGGCCGCACGGGATTCGAGCGCCAGGCCAACGAGGTCCTGTCCGGACGCCCGGGGTTCTTGCGCGCAGAGCGTGACGCGGCGGGACGTCTCTTCACGCTGGATTGGACCGTCCAGCAGCAGATCTCGCGGGGCGCCGACGTCAAGCTGACCATCGACGCCGAGATCCAGCGCATCTGCATGGACGCCCTGTCCCGATCGGTGACGGAGCGCAAGGCGCAACGAGGCATGGCTGTGGTCCTCGAGGTTTCCACCGGCGAGATCCTGGCCGCCGTCAGCTACCCGACGGCGTCCCCCGACCTGGGCGAGGGCGAGAGCGCGCGCAACCTCAACGCCTTTCCCATCATGGACCTCTACGAGCCCGGCTCGGTGATCAAACCTGTTTTCGTGGCCTGGGGACTCGATCGGAACAAGCTGGATCTATCTACGACCTGGGACTGTGGTGGTGTCGACGGATATCACGTCTTCACGGACGGTAGCCGTCGTCGTGTGGTGCGGGAGTACCGGGCGAATCCCGGGCGGTTGACCACAGAGCAGGTGCTGATCAAGTCGAGCAACATCGGCGCTGTCCAAATTGTGAGGAGCCTGGGGCTCGAGAGTCTGTGGGAGTGCTTCGACGCCTACGGACTCAGTGGCCGGATCAACATAGCGTACCCCTACACCGAGAAGGCTCGGTACACCACGCAGCGGATGGTGGCAAACAACCCGTCGTACAGCGTGCTCAACGCGCAGGGTTCGTTCGGTCAGGGCTACGAGATCGAGCTGTCGCCGCTGGGTCTGGCGCGCATGTATCTGCCGATCGCGGGCGACGGGACCTTGCCGGAGCCGTCGCTCCTCAAGGGGGCCGAGCCGCGCCGTCGTCCTGTCTTGAGCCCGGACACCGTGCGACAGATGCGTTCCGTGCTGACGCGCGTGGTGGAGGAAGGAACGGCCAAGGTGCTGCGGGGCATGAAGTGGTCTGCGGCGGCGAAGACGGGGACGGCCAAGAAGACAGGGACCGAGTTCTACAACGCCATCATCTGCACCTTCGCGCCCGCATCGCGACCCGAGATCATGGTCACCGTCGTGCACAAGCACGTGACGCCCCGTCTGACGGGCGGCCCCTACACGGGGGGCAAGGTCTCCGGACCCGTGGCCCGAGAAATCGTGACTCGAACCCTGGACTACCTGCAGGTGCCTCCCGACCGATGAGACATGACGCAGGGGAAAGGAGCGGGAGATGTTCGCCGCCATCGCGA
>JABSRK010000384.1 GCA_013213915.1 Planctomycetota bacterium | reverse complement strand
CCCTGGGCGAGCGCGGCCAGAATCTCGGCGCGGGTGTGACCGAAGGTGCGGCGCGCGTCGGCCGGCCGCTGCGCCACCCACAGTGCGAAGCTGGCCAGTGCCAGCGCGGCGACGTCGCTCGCCATGTGGCCGGCGTCGGCCAGCAGCGCGAGCGAGCCGGTCCACCAGCCGCCGATGGCTTCGACGACCATGTAGGTCGCCGACAGCCCGAGCATCAGAGCTAAGCGGCGCCGTCCCTGGCCGCGCAGCTCGGCGGCGCCGGGGTGCGGGTGGCTGTGTTCGTGCATCGGTCCCTCGCATCGGCGCGGCGAACGAAAGCTGAAGTGCTGACGGACAGGATACCGTGGGCCGATGTCAGCGCCGCTCGAGCGCTCCGGCGAGCCGCTCCAGGATCTCGCCCAGGATGGGGCGCGAGGTGGCGATGTTGAGCCGAGCGAACTCGTCGTATCCCGGGCCGAAGTGGTGGCCGTCCGATAGCGCGATCTTCGCCTGCTCGAAGAAGAAGCGGGCAGGGCTCTGCGGCAAGGCGAGCGCAGTGCAGTCGAGCCACATCAGATAGGTCGACTCGAGACGACCGGACGGCAGGGCCTGTTCAAGTACAACAACATGGACCACAGCATCGGCATGGGGCTCGCCATCGCCGAGAACCTCGTCGGAGGCGGTCGGGACCACAAAGAGGTCGCGACCGAACAGAAGTGGTTCGGGTGACAGAGCACAGCTTCGTCTGACGTGCTCGTGATGACGTCGGTGATGAAGGATCTCACGCAGAGGACCGCTGGCCTCCCCCTGGAGGAAGTCTCGTGCTATTTGTGCGGGCGCACCGACGGCGACATCCTCGTCGACGACCCACCGTTCGTCGTGAGGCTGTGCGCCGGGTGTGAGCTCGGGTACACGTCTCCCCGTCTACACGGCGACCGTATCCACGAACTCTACGACGACACGTACTTCAACTCCGAGAGGTCCGAGGACTTCGGATATGCCGGCTACGAGCTCGATCTCGCTGGATACCTGAAGACCTTTCGTCGCAAGTTGAACGCCCTCGAAAGCCATTGCCCGGCGCCGCCGGCGCCGATCCTGGAGGTCGGCTGCGCCGGCGGAGCGTTCCTCAAAGTCATGCACGACCGCGGCCACGAGGTGTGGGGCATTGAACTCGCCCGAGGCATGCTCGATGCAGTCCGAAAGAGATACGGGTTCGAGCACCTGCTCCTCGGCCGCTTCGACGAGGTCGCCACCGATCTCCCCCAGGGCCGATTCGGCATGGTCGCCATGTTCGACGTCATCGAGCACGTCCCTGACCCCGCCCGCGAACTCGCTCTGGCGCGAGATGCCCTGCGGGACGACGGCATCCTCGTCCTGCAGACACAGGACGTCAGCTCACGAACCCGCAAGCTACTGGGCCGGCGCTGGCATCACTTCAAACAGCTCGAGCACATCTACCATTTCTCACCGAGCACAGTGCGCGAGTTGCTGTCGCGCGCCGGTTTCGAGGTCGTCGTCCTCACGCGACGCCACGCGGGCAAGTATGTGTCCTGCGCAGAGATCGCCGATCGAGCGCACCGCGTCGTTGGACTGCCGCGGTGGCTGTGCGCGCCCATGCGCTGGATGGGACGCTCGTACATCTACCTGAACCCCCTCGACGAGATGCTGGTTGTCGCGCGGAAGAGGGCGGCTCCGTGAGGATATTCGACCCGATGACGCACGAATCACAGGTGCGCTGAGCATGGAACCGAGCGCGTACGCAGAATTCCGCGACGAGGAGGGAAAGCACTGGTGGTTCATCGGCCGCAAGAACATCTTCAGCCATCTCGTACGCCGCGTTCTACGGGATCGCAGAGGTGAGCACCTCACCGCGCTCGACCTCGGCTGCGGCATGGGCGGCATGCTCGACGAGTTGTCGGCGCACACCGAAGTCTACGGGACCGACATCGAACAATCGGCGCTGACACACTGCCGCGATCGCGGCTACGCACGCATCTTCAAGGCCCACGGACAGCACCTCCCCCTACCCGACGCATCGCTTGACCTGATCTGCGCCTTCGATACGCTGGAGCACATCCCTGAAGAGCGTGAGACCATCGCGGAGTGCTTCCGGCTGTTGAAGCCTGGCGGCTGCCTTCTCCTCTCGGTACCGGCGTACCAGATGCTCTACTCGCACCAAGACAGAGTGGTGCATCATCAGCGGCGCTACACGGTCGGCGGCCTGGCTCGCAAGTTGACCGCCGGCGGATTCAGGGTCACCCGCGCGAGCTACATCAACTTCCTGCTGTTTCCGGCAATCCTGCCGGCCCTCCTGTTGATCAAGCTGAAGGAGGCGGTCTTTCCTCCGGGCGATGACATGTCGAGTTCCAACGTGAGCATCTCCCGACCGTCGTCGTGGCTGAATCGCCTCCTCGCAGGGATCTTCTCCTTTGAGCGTCACCTGCTCACGGGTTGCTCCGTACCCGCAGGGCACTCGCTCATCGCGATCGGACGCAAGCCCGATCCGGAGAGCCGGCCATGATCTCGCGCGACCTGCTCGCGATCTTCGCGCTGGCCGCGATCGTGGGCGGACTCGTCCTTCCGGTCATCCTCTCCGACGACGTCTATCTCCCCCGTCACCCGGACACGCGCGACGTCCCCTGGAAGCAAGCGGCCGACCGGATCGAAGGCGCGGAGGGCGCGCGCTTCAACGCCGTCGCATCCGACAAGTTCAACCTGATCTACCCCGACCAGGTATACGCCCGGCGCGAGGCGGAGGTCCACGGTCGCCTGCCTGAGTGGAACCCCCACATACTCGGCGGCGTTCCGCACGCAGCGAACCCTCTCACGTCGGTGTTCTATCCCCCTAGCTGGCTCGTGCTGCTCGTGAATCGAAACGACGGCCCCCTCGTCGCAGCCGCGACCCACATCTTCCTCGCTGCGTTGTTCGTGTTCATGCTGCTGCGCATCACAGGGCTCAGGCCATTCGCCGCGTGTGTGGGCGGCGTCAGCTTCGCGTTCTCGGGCTGGGTGGCCGCCCACCTGCAGAACACACAGATCGTCGCCACCATTGCATGGTGGCCCCTCGGCCTGTTCGCTATCGAAGCACGCCTGCGAGGTCATGGGCGGTGGAGCCTGATGACCCTCTCTCTGGCGCTCGCCATGATGTGGCTCGCGGGCTTCCCCCAGCTCGCCCTGCTCGGCACCCTGGTCATGGCCATTTGGGCCGCCGTAGGCATCTGCGCCCGGATCAAGGAGGACGGCGGGCGCAGGATCGGACGTCACGCCGGCGGCATCCTCG
>JABSRK010000383.1 GCA_013213915.1 Planctomycetota bacterium | reverse complement strand
GAATGAGACGATCGCCGCCGACCCCCACTGGCGTGATCCGCATCCGCTGTGGCCCGAGGAGTTCCTCGAGGGACACCGCGCGATCATGAACGAGCTCTCGGACGACCTGGCCGAGATCAGCGCATTCGATCACATCTCCCTGCTTCCGGCTGCGGGCGCGCACGGCGAGCTGACGGCCGTTTTCATGATCCGCGCCTACCACCTGGCGAAGGGACGTGACGACAAGCGTATCTTCCTGATTCCCGACTCGGCCCACGGGACCAACCCCGCCTCCGCCGCCATGGCCGGGTTCAAGTGCGAGCAGGTGGCCAGCGGTCCCCACGGTTATCTGCGCCTCGAGGACGTGGAGCCGCACCTGTCCGACGATGTGGCGGCCATCATGATCACCAACCCGAACACCCTCGGCATCTACGAGCGCGAATTCGAGAAGATCGCCAAGGCCATGCACGATCGCGACGGCCTCGTCTACATGGACGGCGCGAACCTGAACGCGTTCATGGGGGTGTTTCAACCCGGGCGCATCGGTGCTGACGTCATGCACTTCAACCTGCACAAGACGTTCACGACCCCCCATGGAGGTGGCGGGCCGGGGTCCGGGCCCATCGGGTTCAACAAGATCCTCGCGCCCCACGCCCCCGAATCCGAAGATGGCATCGGCCCCGTGAAGGCATACGAAGGGCAGTGGGGCATGTTCATCCGAGCGTGGAGCTACATCCGCAGCCTGGGTGGCACCGGACTGCGCGAGGTGAGCGAGGAGGCCGTGCTGAATGCGAACTACCTTCGCAAGCAACTCGAGGGTGTGCTCCCCATGCCCTTCGACACGGCGACGCTGCACGAGGTCGTGTTCAACGACACCGACCTGCCGAACGAGATCCAGACCGCCGACCTCGCGAAGCGACTCATCGATTACGGCTTTCATCCGCCGACCGTGTACTTCCCCATTCACGTCAAGGGCGCGCTCATGATCGAACCGACCGAGACGGAGTCGATCGAGGAACTGGATAGGTTCATCGCCGCCGTGGGCGCCATCCGCGCCGAAGCAGAGGACGACCCCGAGCGGCTGAAACTCGCACCGCACACGACGCCGGTGTCCCGTGTCGATGAGGTCTACGCCGCGCGAAACCTCGACCTGCGATGGCTCCCGGACCCCGAGCTCGCGTAGCGCAGGGCCGCTTGCTCCCTTACGCAGCCGCCGACCCAGCCTGGAACATGGCCGTCGACGGAGCGCTGGTGCACCACGCAACGATGCCGACCTTGCGGCTCTACGGGTGGGACCCGCCAGCTGTCTCCCTCGGGCGCTTCCAGCCGGGCCGGGCCGCCCTCGGAGGCCTGCTCAACGCAGGTCTGCCGGTCGTGCGTCGCATCACGGGTGGAGGCGCCATCGTGCACTGGCACGAGCTGACATACTCGGTCACCTTGCCGGATGAGCATCCCCTCGTCAGATGCTCGACCCGCGAGAGCTACGCCGCGCTGCACGCGCCCATCAAGGAGGCGCTGGCCGCCCTCGGAGTCGACGCATCGACGCGTCAGGAGTCGTCCGAGGGTCCCGACCCCGTGCTCTGCTTCCACCGGGTAACGGCCCTCGACCTCGTCGTCGGAGAATTGAAGCTCGTCGGCTCTGCCCAGCGTCGGACCCAAGGTCGCGTCTTGCAACACGGGTCCATCGTCCTGGCGGCGAATCCGCTACAGCCAGGAACCGCAGCCCTCGACGCCATCCTCGGCCGGACGGTCCCTCCCGAGGACCTGACTGAAGCGATCGCCCGAGCCTTCGATGGCCCCCTCGGCGGCCTTGAGCGCGGAGAGTTGACCCCCGTAGAGCGCGCCGCGGCCGAAAAAGCCGTCCCTGAGTGCCGGTTCTCCTGAAGCCCGACACCCCATCCGCTCGATGGTGAAGACATGGGGTGCGATCAGACGGGCAAGATGCAACTGCTGCTGGACGGCGAACTCGACGGCAGACGGACCCGCTCCGTCCTCGACCACGCGCGCGACTGCGAGCAGTGTCGGGAGCACCTGGTGACGGCCAGTGACGTCGCCCCGACCGCGACCCGCGCCCCCGGCGAACCGATCTATCAGCGCTACAGCCCCGAGGAGATCGAGACCGCGCGCGAGGCTCCAAACCCGGGGAAGCGCCGCGGTTTCATGGCGCTCATCATGGTGGCGATCCTCATGGTCGTCGCGGGAGTCAGCGCCAAAAAGGGCGACACAAAGACAGAGACCGAGGCTGATCACCGGTGTCGCGAGGCCCTGGCAGCGGGACGTCCTTGGCCGGTCTCGCCCACGGACGACGGCGGGCGGCCCCGCCAGATCCGATGCGTGCTGCCTTCGGGATCGACCGCATTCGCCCTGCGCATCAGCAAGGACGGCGCCGTCACCTGGGAAGGACGGTTCGCCACCGGCGAACCAGGCGTGGAGATCTACGCGACTACGGGCGGGACGGACGAGGGGACCTACGAAGCCGTCGCCGCGTTCGCGCCCTTCCCGAGCCCGGATCGGCTCCCCCTCGCACCCGGAGAGGAGTACGAGTACCGGCTACTGCTCGACTCCGGCGCCGTCACCGGCGCAGTCACCTTCACGGTCGTCGAGGAGTGAGAGCAGCACCGCTGCCGTCTCTTTGCGCGTGAGCGGCAGTTCCACGGGCGGAGCAGACGCGGCGCCGCCATGAAATCCGTCGGCCGCCGCCTGGATCGCCATCGTCAGCTCCTCGACGTCATCCGGAGCGACCAGCAACTCGTCTGGCAACAAGTCCGCCATGCCACCCGTTCGTGAGGCGATGACCGGCGTCCCAGCGACAAGCGCCTCCACAGCGACGACAGGAAAACCCTCCGTGCGCCCCCGTGTCGTTACCCGACTCGGGACCACCACCGCCAACGCATGCTGCATGGCCGCAGCAACCGCGTCAGGGGCCAGGCGCCCGGTCATCAGAACTCGGGAGTTGGCGGCATGGGTGCGCAGCGCCGATTCCTCCGGCCCCTCGCCAATCAGGACCACCGGAACTCCGGCCCGACGGCCCGCTTCGAGGAGCACGTCGAAACCCTTGATCGGCAGCAACCGTCCGACACCGAGGACGTAGGGATCAGGCCAGCCATCCGGGCGCCCATGCAGCCGCCGGAAGCGCGCCGGATCGACGCCCATGGGCGCGACGCGCACCCGTTCGATGCCGAGCCTGCGCGTGACCACGTCCGCTCCTCGGCGCGTCGTGACCAGCGCACCACGCAATTGTCGGCGCAGACCGCACGCCATCCAGGCCCCGACGAGACGGCGCCCG
>JABSRK010000382.1 GCA_013213915.1 Planctomycetota bacterium | reverse complement strand
CGCGCGCCAAGGCGAAGGTAGAATCGCGGAACAGCGTTGCATCACGCCGCTACCGGCGCTGTTACCTGAGAGAAACTCATCCCACGGAGTTGGATATGCGGTCCCTTGTCCCGGTCGTTGTCTCGATCCTCCTTGTCCCGGCCTCCGCTGCGGGGCAAGTTCCACCAGGCGCGTGGATGTCCTGGATCGTCGGCACTGGCCAGGCCTCCTGCCAGATCTGCGTGTACGACCCGTCCGGATCCACGGTGACGGGTTTCCCCGGCAACTTCCTCTCGACGACGGTGACCGCGAAGCATCCGTTCGGAGCGGTCGCGGTCTCCGACTCGGCGGCGGGGACGGTCTCCTTCTATACGCTAACGGGACCGGTCTGGTCGTTCTCGACGCCGCTCGCGAAAGCCATGGCCGTTCAGGCTTCAGGCGACGTGGTCACCCTCTCTGGAGCGCCGCTCGCACCGACGATCATGACCCGCTACTCCATCGCGGGCACCGTCTTGTGGTCGGTCGCCCTGAGCGCATTCTTCCCGGTTGGGATCCGGTCAGACAGCCTCGGCAACACCTGGGTGGTCGACACGATCGGGGCAGCCGGCCTCGAGTACGTCGACGCAAGCGGAACGCGGTTCGGGCCCTTCGCGATTCCGGGCGGCGCAACAATCAACGCCTTCGAGGTCGACGCCCAGGGCAACGTCTGGGTGCTTCAGCCGGGCACGGTGTCAACGCCGACAGGGACCCTCATGCGCTTCGACACGACCGGTGCCCTCACCCAGAGCATCAGCATCGGGTCGGTCCCCATCGCGTTCGCCCTCGACGCCTGTGGACGGCCGCACGTGCTTTTAGACGCCGCGCTGCCCCAGACCATCGCCGTGATCGATCCCGCGTCCGGCGGGACGATGGCCACGACGACGCTCTCCACCATGGACCGGCACGACAGCATCACGTTCGACACGACGCGAAACTACTGGCTCTCATCGTTCAGCGCCGGCTTCGCCGTCTTCGACGCGACCGGCGCGTCCCTCGCGTCGTTTCTCGGGACAGGCATCCCCAACCCTGCCGGCAGGGGCGACGTGACGGGATTCAGGCTCTGCTCTGTCATCGACCCGTTCGGCGACGCCGACGGCGACGGCATCCCAAACCGCCGCGAATTCGAACTCGGCTCCGATCCGCTCGACCCCTCATCGCTGCCGCCATCCCCAGCCGTCGCCGGCCTCGTGGCTGGCGGGGCCACGTTCTCGATCAGCGTCACGTTCCCCGGCGAGGCCGGCAGCCCCTACCTCACCGGCGTGTCCGGCGGCAACTCCGGCATCCCGCTCCAGGCGCCGGACTGTCGCGTGATCCCGCTCGATGACGATTCCCTGCTCGGGTGGTGGCTCGGCCCCGGCGGCGGCTCCCTCGCGACGGGCGCGTCCGGTGCGCTCGACGCGACCGGCACGGGCACTCTCACGGCGACCCTGCCGGCCGGCATCTACGGCAACCTGGCCGTCTACCTCGTATTCGGATCGATCGACCCGCTCACGCTCGGCCTCGCGACACTCTCCCAGGACTTGATGATCGTCGTGCCCTGAGCGCGGCCGTGGAGACTCACTTGGGCAGGGACTCGATCACCGCGCGCAGTCCGATCTCCTGCGGCCGGCGACGATGGCGATCCGGTTTCGGGTACATACCCACGTAGACTCCGCGAAAGCCCTCCATGGCATCGGAGCCTGCGGCGTAGGTGACCACGGCTTCCAGCGTGCCCGTGAACGTCGTTCCCTGGCCATCGTCCATGGTCATGCGTACATCCCCGGTGAGCGTCGCGTATCGACGCTTCCCCTTCTTGCCGGCGGCGGTGAGACGGAGCGCGCCGGACACTGACGTGACCTGTCCGCTGCGGACCATGATGGCCGGCGGGTAGATCTGCTTCAGCCAGCGGCCCAAAGATGCCGCATCGATGGTTCGCGGCTCGACCGAATACGCGAGGGCCTTCGCCTCCTTCGTCGTGGTCTCCACCACCTCCACCACCGGAGCTTTGTAGGACGACATGCGCGGACAGTCGAGCGAGAGCATCACCCGCACGCCCTTCTTGCCCTTCTCGAGCTCGGGGAGCGTGAGCTCCGTCTTGGCTTCCACCTGGCGCGGCATGGGCAGACGCTTCTTGACCCGCTCGACCTGCGACCTGATGTACTCGGCCTGGCGCCGCTGGCTGAACCCGAGCGAACTTGGGTTCTTGCCAGGGAAGGGCTGGAACCAGTCCACGAACTTCCCGCTGCGATCCAGAACGAACAGGACGATGTTGTTCTTGACCATGCGCCCGAGGTCGGCGGTGTCCCACACATCCCGCACTTCGGGCGGCATCTCCCGGCGATTAGCCCCGTTCCACACGCAAACGATGAACGGCTCGAGGGACTTCGCGACCGAGCGATCGGAGAGGGAACTCCCTCTCACGTGGTCCGCGTTCGCTCAGCAGTGGCCGCTGAAGAAATTCGTCGGTCCTGACTTGTTCGTCAGCCAGATGAACAGGATCGGCCGCCCCTCCTTGCGCGCGCGACGCTTGGCGTCCGTCAGCGATCGAGACCAGTCCAGCCGATAAAAGCCCATGTCCGCGTCCGCGGGCCGGGCCTTTTCCACCTTGTCGAGGATGCGGGCCACCGCAGCATCCTGGGCACGGGTGGCACCACCCAGAGCCAGCAGAGCGGCTACCAGCGCACCGAGGATCGAGCGATAAAAGGGGATCGTCATAAGTGCCTCCGATCGTGCCATGAGCAGGCCCCAGCGGGGCGAACGTCAGCCCAAAAGCCAGCTATGAATCATCCCGCTCCACTTTCGTTTTCGCGGGAATTCTCCCACTTGGGGATCGCCTGGCGAGGGATTGGTCAATGCGGTCTGGACGCCGCCATCGAATACGACCTGGTGACAGGTGATGTCCCGTTCCGCGCCGACGTGTCGGGCGGAAACGGATCGATCCCCAGCTCCGCCACGTTATGGGCCGCGCCCTTGGCGACCTGGCCTCGGCTCCAGTTCGTCGTTCCCTTCGGCACCCTCTACCCCTAACCACCCGCGAGGTCGCCGGTGCGCCTAGCCCTCCTTGCGAAGGAACAAGTACACGTGACCGGTGGTCTTGCCGTCCTCGCC
This sequence comes from Planctomycetota bacterium, assembly GCA_013213915.1. Lineage (GTDB taxonomy): Bacteria > Planctomycetota. Next base: position 171 of record JABSRK010000382.1, on the reverse strand, counting down.
GCGGACGCAATTACCCACCAGCAGATCGAGCTTGCCGTCCTTGTTCCAGTCGCTGGTGGCGAGACGGAGGCGGTAACCCGGCACGGGTCGGTCCTTCCCGAGTCGTTCGCGGGCCTGCTTGTAGGTGTGTGACGGATCGTGTTCATGCCCGGTCAGGAGAGAGACACCCCG
>JABSRK010000381.1 GCA_013213915.1 Planctomycetota bacterium | reverse complement strand
GTGACTTGATGGGGTTCGACGACCGCGCGCTCCTCTTCACCGCGGCCACCACCGCGACCGCCGCGGCCACCCCGGCCCCGGCCTGGTAGGCGGCGTGCAGCTCGGCCCCGGCCACCCCGGCCGGTGGAGCCACCACGACCGCGACCGCTCCCCCGCTCGGCGAGGTGGGCCCGCGCCTTGTCACGCTCAGGACGATCGAGCTTGCCGTCCTTGTTCGCATCGAACTGGTCGGCGACGCGGGTGACGCGATCCTGCACATTCCGGCTGCGACCTCCGCCACCGGATCCGGTGCTACCGAAGATGCCGCCGGGGGGGGGGCCACCCGGGTTGTCGAACATGTCGACCGGAGGGGGGCCGCCACCGGGTCCCCGATTCTCCACCGGCGGCAGCTTGTCGCGGTTCTCCTTGAGCCACGCCATGGCCGCCTTGCGCTCCTTGGAATCGAGTCGGCCGTTGTTGTTCTTGTCGAACCGCTTGAGGACCTCGGCGCGGCGCTTGCTCGGCGGCGGGTCCGGCTGTGCGAGGACGGCCGGGGCGAGGAGGAAGGAAACGGTAGCGAGTAGGAGGATACGACTCATGACACTGGGTTCCTGGGCGAAGGACGTCCGACGGGGGGGTCAACCAATGGCGAAGGCCGGGGTTTCTCTCGATCTCACTCGGCCCAGGGTACGACGAAAGGCCGCTCCGCGTCGCCCCCCGTCCCGGGCCATGTCCCGAACCGGAAGTGGGAGCCATAGACCGGCTCGAGGACCTCGGGAACGAGGATTTCTCCCGGGGTACCGACCGTCGCGATCTTGCCGTCCCGCATGAGCGCGATGGAGGTCGCGAACTGCCCGGCGAGGTTCAGATCGTGGGTCACGACGACGGCGCTCCTGGCCTCCTCTTCCACAAGACGACGCAGCAAGACGAACACCGCGATCTGGTGCTCCGGATCGAGCGAACTGGTGGGCTCGTCGATGAGAAGCGTGGGCGCCTCCTGTGCCATCGCGCGCGCGACGAGGACGCGCTGAAGTTGGCCGCCCGAGAGCTCTTGGAGGACGCGATCGCCCAGGTCCGAAACGTCTGCATGGGCCAGGGCTCTGCGGACCGCGGCGACGTCGTCCTCGGTCGCCATGCGCATGCGGCGCAGGTACGCGTACCGTCCGCCCATGACGAAATCGTGGACCCGCAGCGCAGGAAGCCGCAGGAAGGACTGGGGTACGACAGCGACCCGCCTCGCGCGTTCACGCACAGACAGCGAGCTAACCTGGTCTTTACCCATCCACACGCACCCGCCCTGGGGCTGCAGCAACCCCGCAAGCAGACGCACGAGCGTCGTCTTGCCCGACGCGTTCGGCCCGAGCACGCACAGCAGCTCGCCCGGACTCACTGCGACGGACACGCCATCGACGCCGCGGATACCGTCACCGTAGGCGTAGACGAGGTCTTCACCCCGAAGCCCTACCACGCCTCGAGCCTCCCCCGGTTGCGTACGAGCAGGAACAGGAAGAACACACCACCGACAAGCGACATGGCCACGCCCGGCGGCAAGATGTCCTTACCGAGGATCGGCCGCTGCAGCAGATCCGCACCGAGCAGTAACACCGGACCACCGAGCAGGCACATGGGCAGCAACATCCCGTGCCGCGCGCCACCGAGACGTCGCAGGACGTGGGGAACGACCAGCCCGATGAACGCGATCTGCCCGGCGACGGACACCGCCACGGCAGCCGCAAATGACGCGGCGACCAGCGCCAGCACCTTCGTGCGATGCGCATTCACACCCAGAGCGCGCGCGTCGTCCTCACCGCCCGCGAACAGGTCGAGCTCACGGGCGACGAAGGGGATCACTGACGCGGCGCCCACCACCCCGATCCACACGATCCCGATCTGGAACGGCTCTCGATCCTCGAGCCGTCCGAACAACCAGCCGAACAACGCCTGCGCCACGTTCTGGTCGCCGAGTGCGAAGTGCTGAATCGCCGACAGGGTGCCCCCCACGACAGCATTGATCGCAATTCCGGCCAGCAGCAGGGTCGGCACGGATATCCGCCCTCTCGTGGACGCAATCGCGGTCACCAGCCAGGCGATGCCCATGGCGCCGAGGAATGCACACGCCGTCACCAGGATGCGCGCCACGCCACTCGGGGCTTGCGTGAGAAAGTCGGGCCCGTATCCACCGATGACGAGGATCGCCAACGCCGCGCCGAGGCTCGCGCCGGACGAGATCCCGATGATGCCCGGCGACGCGAGGTCGTTGCGGAACACCCCCTGCAGCAACGCGCCTGACAGCGCCAACGCCGCGCCGACACCGACAGCCAACACGACCCGCAACGTCCGCAAGCGGGCGATGCCTTGGTACGCTTCCAGCGGTTCAGCAAGCCCCACCGTCGCCAGCGCGCCGCGTAACGCATCCGAAGCAGACAGCCGATCTGATGTCCCGACGCAAAGGGACAGCCCGACTGTCAGGAGCAGCAGCGCCAGAAGTACGATCGCGAGCAGGCGAGGCGACATCGAAACCGCATGATGACACACCCCACCAAAGTGAGGAAGGAGAGGACCCGTGGAGCACCGATCCTGCTCTTCATCTGCCTCTTCGCGATCGCCTGCACCGACTCTGCTCCCGGCCCGCGAGGCACATGGCGAACCGTCTCCTCCCCCGACGGAGAGATCATCCGCCTCGACAAACCCCCGACGCGCCTTGTTTCAGCGAGCGCCGGCATCACAGAGATGCTGCTGGTGCTGGTCGGAAGGGACCGCATCGCCGCGGTTCCGAACCACGTGTTCACGGGATGGGCAACGGCTTGCGGCACGCGAGAAGATTGGACCGGCCGGGTCCTGCACCGCTACCGCGGCGAGGCCGTCCTCGGCTTTAAGCCGGACTTGGTCATCGCCCAGACATATCAGAGCCGCGACACCACCCGGGTGCTACGCGAGAGCGGCGTACCCGTGATGTGCC
>JABSRK010000380.1 GCA_013213915.1 Planctomycetota bacterium | reverse complement strand
CTGCGCATCGATCCCATCGAGCGCTGGCTCTCGTCCACCTTCGGGATCGAAATCTTCAACCGGGACATCTACCTCTTCGACCACATCCCGAGCGTCGTCACCGTTCCCGGCGTGGCCGCCATCGCGGGTGGCGCCTTCCTGTGCACGTTGCTGTTCGCCGCCATCCCCGCCTGGAAGGCCGCCCGCCTCAACCCCCTCGATGCCTTGCGCTATGAGTGACGCCCCGATCCTGAAGGCCCACGGCGTGCGCAAGGCCTTCTCCATCGGCGACTCCACCCTGGAGATCCTGCACGGCGTCAACCTGGAACTCTTCCGGGGCGAGTCCCTCTGCCTGATGGGGTCATCCGGGGCGGGCAAGTCGACGCTGCTGCACATCCTCGGCCTGCTCGACGCACCGACTGAGGGCCGCGTGACCCTGGATGGCATCTCCGCCTGGGAGCTCCCCCAGGCCGAACGTGCCGCCCTGCGCAACCACAGCCTGGGTTTCGTCTTCCAGTTCTACCACCTGCTGCCGGAGCTGACCGCCCTGGAAAACGCCGTGCTACCGGCCATGCTCGCCGGCCACCGGGCCGGACGCAGCAGCGACTGGCGCGGGCGGGCCCGTGAGAACCTGGTAACCTTCGGCCTGGACAAGCGCCTCGCCCCCCTGCCCTCCCAGCTGTCCGGCGGGGAACAGCAGCGCGTCGCCATCGCCCGGGCCCGGCTGATGCATCCGGACATCCTGCTCGCCGACGAGCCCACGGGCAACCTGGACACCGCCACGGGGGACAAGGTCCTGGAGCTATTGCTCGGCGAACAGCGCCGCCGCGAGGTCGCCCTGCTGCTCGTCACCCACGACGACAACGCGGCCGCCCGTGCCGACCGCGTTGTCCTGCTGAAAGCCGGAAAGCAGGCCGACGCCCCGGCGGGTTGACAAACGAAACCGCCGTTTTTTTTACGGTTGAAGACGTCCAGCGGTTGTGTTCGTATCCTCGGCATCAGCTTAAAGCCGGGTGTTGGCCCGCGAATTTTCAACGCAACATCCCTTTCACTCAAATCTCATGAAAAAAATATCGGCTCTTTCAACCGGCATCATGGCCGCGGTCGTGTTCGCCGCCACGAACCCTGTCTCCGCCAATCCTATTCCCCAAGGGCTCGAGGAGCGCTTGCTGGAGGAAGGCGGGGTGCGCCGCGGCATTTGCGCGGTGCTGGGTATCGACGCGGACTTGTCCCTGCGGCTGGCCCGGGAAAGCGGGCTGCTAGTTCACGTTCGCGACCCCCGGCCCGGGGCAGTTCTCGACCTGCGGAAACAGGCCGACCAGGCGGGCGTCGGGATTCGCCGGCTGGCCGCCGAGCAGGGCGGGCTGAAAGCGCTCCCCTACGCCGACAACACCATCGACCTGATCATCGCCTCCCAAGTCAATGAACTCTTGGGACGGCTCTCCGCCGCCGAGGTTCTGCGGGCTCTCCGCCCGGAGGGCATCGCGATCATCGGGCAGCGTGACCCCGGCTCCGACGCCCGGGAGTCCTCTCAAAAACTGGAGGCATGGGCAGACCGGGGAGCCACCAAGCCGGCCGCCTGGCACGATCCCTCCGGTGTCTGGATCAAAATCCAGAAGCCGCCGCTCAAGGGAGCGGATGACTGGTCGCACTGGGAGAAGGGCCCCGACAACAACCCGGTCTCGCGGGATCAGGTGATCAAGGCACCCTACATGACCCAGTTCATGGCCAATCCGTTATACATTGGCATGCCATCGATCACCACCGCGGCCGGGGGGCGGACCTTTCTCGCGGTCGGGCACATCGCGCATCACCGGCGCGAGTGGGACGGCCTGCTCCGGATCATTGCTCGCAGCGGCTACAACGGCAAGGTGCTCTGGGAACGCAAGCTGCCCCAGGGCTACCTCGTTCCCCGCTCGGCCTTCATCGCCACAAAGGAGACATTTTACATGATTGACGGCGACCGGTGCCTGATGCTCGACGCCCAGACCGGCAGTGAGCAGGGGGAAATCCGTATCCCCGGGGTCAAGGGCGACTGGAAATGGATGGCCCTGCTCGACGGCACGCTTTACGTCTTGGCCGGCAAACCGGATCCCGGCGCGGAAATCACCAAGGGCGACCGCGCCTTCGGCGGCTGGAGTTGGGCCGACCTGAGCAAGGGCTATTACGGCAGCCAGATTCCGTTCGGGTTTGGCGACACCGTGGCGGCGTTCGACCTTGGACGCCAGGCCGCCCGGTGGGTTCACCGCGAGGAGACGCTCATCGACTCGCGGGGCATGGCCGTCCAGGGGAACCGGATGTTCCTCTATTGCCCGGAGAGCCACCTGAGAAGCCTGGACATCCGGTCCGGGGAAATCGCGTGGACCAACGCAAACAAGGCGGTCCTCGGGCTGATCGGGCAGCCCGGGCGCGGCCTGACCTCGACCCCAGGTTTCCGGACCGCCTGCATGCTGGTGGCCACCCCGCAGGCGCTGATTGTCCAGGGCCAGACGCGCATGAACGTCATCGCGGTTTCCACCGAGACAGGCGACCTGCTCTGGCAACGGAAAAAAATTACCAACAACCCCAACGCCATTTACGTGGACAACAAGGTCATCCTTGGCGTCGGCGAGCGGGGCAGCCACGTGGTGGTCGATCCGTTCAGCGGCGAGATCGAGGAGGATCTGAAATTCTTCAAGCGAGCCTGCACGCGCCTGACCGCCAGTTCGGATTCCTTTTTCTGCCGGGGAGAGGGCACGCTTCGGTTCGACCGCTCGCAGCGAAAGGTTCTGATCGACGGCGCCGCCCGTCCCGCCTGCAACGACGGCGCCCTGCCGGCCAACGGCATGCTCTACATCGGGCCGTGGCAGTGTGACTGCAATCTCTCGATCATCGGCCACCTCGGGAAATGTTCCGCCGGCGCGTTTCGGTTCGACCACTGGGCCACCGAGGCAGAACGCCTTCAAACCACCAGCCACGCGCTGGACGCCGCCAACGTCCTCCCGGTCACGGACCGGGACTGGCCCACCTATCGCGGCAATAACTCACGCAGCGCCTCGACGAAGGTCAAGC
>JABSRK010000038.1 GCA_013213915.1 Planctomycetota bacterium | reverse complement strand
GCATGATCATCTTGCTGCACCGAGACTCCTGATCTTCCCGTCGGCTAAATCATTCCAGCCGGGCGACATTCTGCGCCGATACCATGACCGGTCGGAGGTTCCACACCATGAAGTCGTCACTGATCTGCGCCCTGCTTCTCGCGTTGCCCGTCTTCGCCCAGACGGAGGACGGTGCGGAGAAAAAGAAGCCGCGGGGAGGCTGGTGGGGCGACCTGTTCGCGGAACGAACGGTGGAACTGAGCCGGCTTCTTGATCGTCCGGAGAAACTCCGGGGCCATACGGTCAGCTTCGTCGTCCAGTTGCGTGGAAGGGGGCGCATCGACAATCCCTTCCACACCCGGTTCGAGACCGAAACGTACTTCAGCCTCGACGTGTGGGGCGATGACGGGGAACTGTGGGTTCGGGAGGTGTACGAACGTCCCTTCAGGTACCTGTTCGTGAAGCGTGGCTCCGAGGTCGCTCGGCCGCTCGCCGCAGCACCCGAGTACTCGCGATGGGTGCTGACCGGGGAGGTGGCGGAGGTCGTCAAGGGCATGCCGTGGATCGACATCGGGTCGGCACGGAAATTGGCGACGCGGCTCGACGAACCGTCGCTCGTGAACATCGTGAAGGGATACATGCTGCGTGACCTGAAGCGGTGGGATGCGGCCGCTTCCGCGTTCCACGCGGCCGACGGCGTCACGTTGCCCCGACCCGTTCGGGCGATGATCGCGCGCGAGGAGGCCAAGGCCCTCGTGCGTGGAGGAAAGATGACGCTCGCCGTCAATAGATTGGAGGCAGCCGTTCGCGTGGTGGGGGAGGACCCGCGATCGGCGGCGCTCTTGAAGGCGTGGCGCGCCCGGCTGGAGAGGGCTCCGAGCCGGCATCGGCCGCCCAAACCGTCCCCGAAACCGGGACCGGTCAACAAATCCAGGTAACGAGGCGCCCGCACGGTTTTCTGGCTCGAGGGCCCGCCGCAGGCGGGAGGGCCGGAAAGCCGTGCTTTTTGCTGTCGGCTTGCGCGGGTACGCTCCTCCCATGAGCGAGAACGAACCCGAAGCTCCCGAGGCGCCGGAGGCCCCGAAGGAAGAACCTCAGTACATCGACTTCGACCAGTTCGCTGCGGTCGAACTCAAGGCCGGGAAGGTCATGGAGGCCGCCCTTCACCCTGATGCGGATCGGCTGCTGGTCCTGAAGGTCGATGTGGGCGAGGAGGCGCCGCGCCAGCTCTGCGCCGGTATCCGCGCGGACTGGGAGCCGGAGACGCTGGTCGGCCGCACCGTCGTGGTGGTCGCGAACCTGAAGCCACGAAAGCTGCGCGGACTCGAGAGCCAGGGGATGTTGTTGGCCGTCAACGGCGTCGAGCGCGTGATCCCTCTGGGCATCGACGGAGAGGTCGTCCCGGGCACCCGGGTGACCTGATTCCAATGGGGGCGGACAGGGGAGGGCGTGCGTGGCTGGAGGAGGTCCGCGTACAGGACCTCGCCTTGCTGGAGAGCGTCGAGTTGTCCCTGTCCGAGGGCCTGAACGTCGTGTCGGGCGAGACGGGAGAGGGAAAGTCCCTGCTCCTCGCCGCCATCACCTTGCTCCTCGGCGCCCGTGCGCGGCGGGGCCTTGTCCGTCGGGGCGCCGCCAGCGCCGTCGTCGAGGGCCGATTCCGGTTGCAGGGCATCGACCTGTCCGGTGTCACCGACCTCGTCGCGAGCGATGCGGACGAGGTGTGCTTGCGACGTGTCGTCGCCGCGGATGGTGCCAGTCGTGCGTATCTCGACGGTGCTCTCGTTCCCGTCGGACTTCTCGCGCGCCTCGGTGCGGGCCTGGTCGATGTGCACGGTCAGCGCCATTCTCTACTCCGGCCGTCAGATCAGCGCGCGGTTCTCGACCGCTTTGCGGGGGTCGAGGCCGACGCCGTTCGATGGGGCGAGTTGCACGGCCAACTCCTCGCGGTCCGCGACGACATCGCCTCCTTGGAGGTCGACGCCGCAGGTCGTGCCGAACGGCTCGAGTTCGCTCGGTTTCAGCTGCAGGAATTGGAGGACGCGGCGCCCGTTGCTGGCGAGGAGTCGGAGCTTACGAAGCGTCTCAAGATCCTCGCGTCAGCGGGAGATCTGGAGGCGATCCTCGGCGACGCGGCAGCCGCGCTGCAGGAGCGTGACGGCGCGGCAGGTGAGACGTGTGCGCGGCTCTCCCGGCGTCTCGAAGACACGGGTGCTGCCGACAGCGGGCCGCTCCATGTGTTGCTCGAACGCGTCCGTTCCCTGGGCATCGAAGCTGATGACGTCGGACGTGAGTGCGCCTCTCTTCGCGACGATCTCGACGCCGACCCGAAGGCGCTCGAGCGCGTGGAGGCGCGCATCACGTTGTTGCGGGGACTCGCGCGTCGTCATCACGTCGAGCCTGACGCGCTTCCTGATCGTGTGGAGGTGTTGCGTGCCGAGGTAGCCAGTTTCGACGGCGGTGACGATCCCGAGCTGGCGCTGCGTCGGCAGGAAGCCTCGCTGATCGACGAGCTTCTCGAGATAGGACGCGGCCTGTGGACGGCCCGGAGAAAGGCGGCGAAGAGGCTCGAACGTGCGATCGCGCCGGCGCTCGCCGAATTGAAGATGGAGCGGGCACGGGTGCGCGTCTCCATCGAGCCGGAGACATGGTCGGACGATCTGGACCCCGGCACCGCGGGAGCGGACGGTCCCGGGACGGTGGGACTCCTCGTCGCTGCGAACCCCGGAGAGCCGGAGCAACCTCTGGAGCGGATTGCATCCGGGGGTGAGCTCGCGCGGGTTCTCCTCGCCGTCAAGGGAGCGCTCGCGGGCGCACACCGCATCCCGCTTCTGATCTTCGATGAGATCGACGCCGGGATCGGGGGGCGTGTGGGCATGACGTTCGGGAAGCGCATCGCCTCCATCTCGCGACACCACCAGGTCCTCGTCGTGACGCATCTTCCGCAGGTCGCTGCGTTTGCGGACCGGCACCTCGGCGTTCAAAAGGAGGTTCGTGGGGGTCGGACCCGGACCCGGGTCGTCACGCTGGAAGGCAAGGAGCGTATTCGTGAGGTCGCGGCGATGCTGGGTGGTGCGGACGCCGGCCGGGCGGCGGAGGTCGCGGCGACGACGCAGGCGGAGGCGCTGATCGAGGAGGCCGCCTCATGAGGCCTGGCGTACTGGTCACTCAACCGTTTCTCAAACAGACCGTCTGGGGGAGTGATCGCTTGCAGTCGGAGTGGGGGAAGGCCTTGCCCCCGGGAGCGAAGCTCGGCGAGTCGTGGGAGATCTCCTGCATCGACGGCGGTGAGAGTGGCGTCATGGGCGGCGGTCCGAACCTCCGCCAGCTCTACGAGCGCGATCCGGCGTGGTTCCGCGGTGAGGAGGCTCCTGGTGGCGCGTTTCCGTTGCTGGTCAAGCTGATTGCGACATCCGACGTGTTGTCGTTGCAGGTGCACCCCGATGACCGGGAGGCGGAGCGTCTCGAGGCGACCTTGCGAGGCAAGCACGAAGCCTGGCTGATCCTCGAAGCCGACCCGGGTGCGAGTCTCTATCTCGGACTTGCGGAGGGTGCGACCAAGGACCAGTTGGGTGACGCGCTCCGCGGCGACGACGCGGAATCGGTACGTGGTCTGCTGCGCCAGGTCACTGTCGAGCCGGGACAGGTGTTCGACATCGCGCCCGGAACGGTTCACGCGATCGGGCCGGGCCTCGTGCTGCTCGAGGTCCAGCAGCCGTCCGATATCACCTACCGCGTCTTCGACTGGGGGCGCATAGGGCTCGACGGCAATCCCCGCGAGCTTCATGTCCACAAGGCGCTCGAGGTGATCAAGGAGGCTGCGCGTCCTGTCGCCGTTCCGCGCATCGGTGGGCTGTCTGGCATGGAAGGAGAGATCTTGCTGCGGACCAGGGATTTCCGGATGGAGCGCTGGCTCGTGGATGGTCGGTTGCAGGTGCCGGTGACTGAGCTTCTGACCTGCGTTTGCGTCGGTGGCGAGGGCACGGTGGCGTCACCCCAGGATGTCCCCCAGGGCCTTTTGCGGGGGACGAGTTGTGTCATTCCGCGTGGTGTTAGCATGGCCACCTTCGAAGGGCGCGGCCTCGATCTCGTAGTCGCGCTCCCGCCTGCCTGACAAGGTGTCGATGGTGGGTATCTTCTCGACCGGAGTGATTCCATGGACGAGAACGGACGGCGCGGAGAGCGCCTGCACAAGGTCCTCGCGCGGGCTGGCGTGGCGAGCCGGCGCGAGTGCGAGAAGTTGATCGCGGCCGGCCGCGTCAAGGTCGATGGCGAGACCGTGACCCGCATGGGGGTGCTCGTCGATCCCGACGAGCAGGTCATCAGCTTCGACGGCGAGGCTATCCGGATTGAGCGTCCCGCCTACTACGTCGTCTACAAACCCAAGGGCGTGGTCTGCACGACCCGCGACCAGTTCGATCGCAAGAGCGTTGTCGACCTCGTGCACGACTACGGGAACCGCCGCTTGTTTCCCGTTGGGCGTATGGAAGAGGACTCGGAAGGCCTCATCCTCGTCACCAACGACGGATCGTTCGCGAACCGGGTCCTCAGCTACAAGCATCCTCTGAGGCACCTGTACTACGTTCGGGTCCGTGGTCGGCTCACCCAGGAGGCGCTCGACGTCGTACGCAAGGGGGTGTGGCTTTCCGATGGGCGCAGCGGCTCCATGTGGGTGAAGGTGCGCCGATGGGGCAAGAAGGTTTCGACGGTGATGTGCTCACCGAGCGCGCAGCAACACCGGCTCTTGAAGCGTGTGTGGGCGAAGTCGGGCCTGTTCGCCGACAAGGTGGTCCGCGTTCGACTCGGGCCGCTTACGACCGAGGGCCTCCGGAAGGGGGCGTCGCGCCGGTTGTCGGATGCGGAGGTCGAGGCCTTGCTTCACCCGGCGCCGGAACACCTGGGGGCCTCCCGCGCTCGTCCGGCCGCGAGGCTCACTCCCTACAGGCAGAAAGAGCAGCGGAAGGCGAAGAAATACGCTGGGCGTCGGCAGCGCAAGCGCCAGGATGGTCGCGCCGGCCCGGCGCCGCGGCGCCGCGTGATCGGGCCTTAGGGGCTGCGCGGTCCCGCGTCTACCATTCCTTCCCGTAGATCTGGTTGTACTCGTCGTCCGTGAGGTTGCGGAAGTACGGGTAGGAGACGATCTCGGAGATGATGGGGACGAGGCGGGCACCCTCGCGGCGGACGACCCAGCGGCGGCGGAGCTTGATGCCCTTCATTTCAGCCTCGACCCAGATGCAGAAGGTCTTGGATCTCGTCGTCAGGTAGAGCCGCAGGTCGTTGAGGATGCTGTCGGTGAATGTGTTGACGTCTTCCTTGATGGCGTCGAGTTCTTCCCAGTAACCCGCTGAGTCCTCTTCGTCTTCCTCGCTCGATGCGCGCGCTGTGCGATCGGGATCGCGGCGCCAGTTCGCACCGAACTGTTCCTGCATCTGTACCTGGTATTCCCGTTGATCGACACCCTTCTCGCCGCGGGCGACGAAGATGTCCGTGCCGACCGGCGCATCGTCCTCGCGCATCATGGCGCAGAGCACGGCTTCGGGGGCCGTGTTGACGTTGACAGCGAGGTCGGTCCAGACGGTGACGAAGTGCATGAGGCCCTTCGCGATGATTCCGCCCCGATCGACCTGGTCGTAGATGATGTGCTCGTCAATCTCAGGAATGAGGGCGAGGTCAGCGGGTGTCAGGAGCGTGCCCGACTTGGTGTGGGCACGAGGTGTGGGATCGAAGGAAGTGTCACCTTCCTCGCGCGAAATAAACTGGATGATCAAGCCGGCGATACGGCTTGCGTCTCCCTCGTCGAGCTCCAAGGAGGTCCCTTTGCGGAACGTCTTCAATAACGTGGTCAGGCCTCCCTTCCGCCTCTCCTTCAGGGCGTCGCTACCCTTGAGGAGGAGGGGCAGCGGATACTTGCGGTCCTCATCTTCGATGAAGATATGGATGCGCGGAAAGCCGTCCCGACCCTCGCCGCCGTGGGCCTGGGCGCCTTGCTCGTGGTACGCCCGTTCTCCGTATGCCGTCGGGTCGAACTCCTTCTCGATGCCCTGGTCGGAGGCCCACTCCTCGAACGCGTGGTCCACCTCAGCGCCGTCTTCGAGGTCCTGCCGGAGGTAGGCCTCGGCGAGTTGATATCCGCCGCGCACCGCGACCTCGAGGAGGAAGTTCACGTCGGCGTTCGTGGCTGCCTCCCACTCGATGCGGGCCATGTAGCGCGCGTCGATGGCGATGATCGAGACCAGGAAGATCAGGATCATGGTGATCACCAGGATCGTGCCGCGTTCTCGCTGTCGTGGATGTGTCATCACGGAGTTCCTGGGGTTGGGACGACGATCGCCCCGGTCATATTCCCGGTTACCCATGAGAGGCCGTGGAGCCTTCGTTCTCGTTGTCCTTGCCCCCTCCGGGCTTGGGCGGCTTGATCACCCTCTGGTCCCCGCCTGGTCCGAGCAGCTGGTCGTCGGACGGCGGCAGGATGATCTCGGTGTCCTTGCTGCTGGAGGGGTTGATGATCTTGGGCCGCAGGAAGAACAGGAGGTTGCTGCGCGCCTCCTGGCTGTGGACGCTCCTGAAGAGGTATCCCAGGATCGGAATGTCACCGAGCAAGGGCACCTTCTCGTCGACGGAGATGTCGCGTGTCTGGATGAGGCCGCCGAGGACGACGGTGGCTCCGTCCTTGCAGTCCATGGTCGTGGTGATGTGGCGACTGGAGATGATCGGATTGGAGGTGGCTGCGCCGCCTGTATCGACGGTGGTGATGCCGGTCACGTTCTCCACGCGCAGGTCGACTGCCATGCTGAGGCGGTCGTGGGACGTCAGCGTCGGAAGAACGCTGAGGTTCACCGCGACCTTCTTGAACGGGGTCGATACGGTCTGGTTTCTGCCGCGGACGTTGATCGTGAAGTACGGGACCTCCTCGCCGGCGGAGATGGTCGCGATGTGTCCGGCCCGGACTGCCACGTTGGGCGCGTTGACGACGTCGATCTTCGTCAGTTGCGACAGCGCCGCGATCAGAAGATCGACCTGAATCCCGTCCTTGATCGTGCCAAGCTGGACGAGCGCGTTCGGCAGCAAGCCGGAGCTGACGATACCCGGCAAAGGTGGGATGCCAGCCCCCAGCAGTCCGCGGTCGAACACCGTCTTGCTCGGGTCGAGGGGTTGCAATGGCCCCGCGGCGGGATCCAGCGGTCCGTGGTCGTCGTGTTCCAGAAGGAACAAGTCGATGCCGAGCCCGAACTCGTCCGACTCGACGACCTCGACCACGCGGGCCTCGATGAGGATCTGGGGGACACTGCTCAGCGTCGCCTCCACGAGCTTGCAAGCAGCTTCGACCTGCTCCAGAGATCCCCGCAGGATGACGGTTTCCAGGCCGCCGCGCTGGGCCCATGCTGGCCATGGTGCCTTACTGTCGGCGTTGGGGTCGATGATCACCGGCGCCTTGGAGATGGTGCGTTCGACGGCGAGCCACTCGGGCGCTCGCACCAGGATGGTCTCGAGCATGGCGCCGGACCCGGGACCCAGCCACATGGTGCGGGACACCTTGCCGTCGGAGTGCGTGTAGTCCGGCCAGTTGTATGGCTCAGGCTTGTCCCCCAAGTGAGCGAGCGTCGACGGTGCCAAGGCAACCGACACGGGCTTTTGGAAGATCGCGCCGACCGTGTCTTCGACGGGGACGAGGCCACATGCCGACAGGCAGACGACCAGGACAGCGCCGAGCGCGGATGAGGGGCGCTGCAACACTCTACTGGAGGTTGTTGATGACCTCGGATGTGATGTCGGGGAGCTTCTTGCCCGCAACGGTAACGGCTCCGGTCTCGGCGACGAGATCGTACCCGCTCAGGCTGACGACGCGACTGATTGCGCCTCGCAGTCTCTTGGACGCGGCAACTTCGAGGAGGCGTCGTTTGGCGGAACCTTCCTTGATCTTCTCCGCCTTGATCTGCTTGTATTCCGTCGTCGCGGCGAGCGCGCGACGGGTGCTGAACACGGCGGGCTTGACCTTGGGGATGGTGGCGCCAGTCTTGAGTGTGCTGGGGTAGTAGACGAGCGAGCCGTTGACCACCTTGACCTTGACCTTGGTCTCTTGGGCGGGGGCGACATCTGATACCAGTGCGATGGCCAGCGCGCCCAGGGCGAAGACGAGGAGATGACGCATCCTCACGATCCCTTCTATCTTTTCTATAGCCCCGTAACCGCTCCGGAGGCCTGAACCTCCAGCATCCCAGCAGGACCATCGCGCAGGGTCATCCTACGTGGACCCGGCCTCAACTCCAATGGGAACTTCGGTCGGAATCTTCAATCCTGAAACGGCTTACGCACCGTGGGGCTGTTGACGGTTGTCAGGATCGGTTGGCTTTTTCGGCGTCCGCGGACCAGACGATCACCCGGTTTCCGCCCCACTTTCGAGCGGCGGAGAGGGCCTGGTGGCACCGCGTGGTCATTTCCTCAGACGATTCGGCTTCGGCCCCCGTGAAGGTCGAGATGCCAGCCGAAGCGGTCAGCGTGGCACCCTCATCGCCCGAGAATCCTCGCCCCTCTATGGACTTGAGGATGCGCGCAGCCATCGTCGTCGCTCCCTCGCCGTCTGTATGGGGCAGGAGCATGAAGAACTCGACCACGTTCTGACGCGACAGGTGGTCGATGTCGCGCGACTCGCACAGCATGAGTCCGGCCACCTCGTTGAGGATGCTGCGCAACTCCTGGGCGTCCCCCTTGGTGAGCGCTCCGTCGTCATCGAAACCCACGGCTACACACGAGAGCGGGATGGAGAAGCGACGCGCCTTCTTGAACTCCTCGGCGACCTTCAACTCCATGTAGGGCTCGTTGTAGAGCCCGGTCAGCTTGTCTGTGATGTGCGCGATGAGGGGATTCTCTGACTGCGCTCGGCCCTCCATGGCCTCGAGCATCGCCTCCAGGCCGCGGTTCTCGTCGGGGTCCACCGTTGTGTCGGAGTGCAGGTTGCTCTCCTGAATGCACCCGCGCACGAGTTCGGCGAGCGCTTCCGTCGCGACCGGGCGGCGGTGAATCACGTCGGCTCCGCAGAGCCGGGCACGGTGCTCGCCGTAGTCATCGTCCTCATCGAGGAGCAGCATGACCTTCACGGTTGCCGTACGTGCGTCCTCCTTCAGTGCTTTCAGCACCTCGAAGCCATTTTTCCGCGGCAGGAACACCTCCAGGACCGCGACGTCGGGCGGTGATTCCCCGCAGCGCTCCAGGACCTCGGCTCCCGTTTCGCAGCGGGTGACGGCGAGCCCCCGGTTCTCCAGTTCCGCTTGACAGGCCTCGGCCCGCGCGCGATCAAAGTCCCCCAAGACGACGGTCAGGCCGTGTGCCATCCTTCACTTCTCCTCCGGGATCCCCGCTGTCAGGCCCATTTGAACGTGCGCGCTCTGGCATCGCCAGCGCCCCGCGTCCCCTTTTTCGACCCTCAGGGGCATGAATCTCAACCCATTGCTCCGTCCGGTCGAATTCCATGTCGATAGAGGTGAGGGAAGATGAGCCCGAAAACCCCCGATGAAGTCGGCGCCACGCCGCCGGCAGCGCAGTTCGACGACTCTCTGGCGAGGGGGCGTCTCGGTCCGTACGGCACCTGGCCGTACGTGGAGCGCCGGGTCCAGGTGGATCGGCGCGTTTCTGGCACTCGCCTGTTCAGCAGCTACATGCTGCGGGGGCACCGGCTTCGGGGGCGTAGGCAGGGGGAGACCCGAAACGTCTACGTTGATCGGTATCGCCCTGGCGATCTGGCCCTCGCGGGGGCGATCCTCGTGCTCAACATCTTCGACGCGTGGTTCACCCTCGACTACCTGGGGACGGGGGGCACCGAAGCCAACCCCATCGCTCGATTCCTCATGGAGCAGGGGACGGGCTGGTTCATCTTCAGCAAGGCGGTGGTCGTCGCCTTCTGCGTTCTTTTCCTGATGATGCACAAGACCTTCCATTGCGTCCGACCCGCTATGTGGGCGCTTTTCGGTTTCTACTCCTCCCTGCTCGTGTATCACCTCTTCCTGCAATTTGCGGTGTCTCCAGCGCCGGGTCTGTAAGGGACACCTTACGCCGCAGGGGGGACATCCCGATGGGTGATCCCGTAAACTCTCAGGGAACTCGTTGACATTGCGGACTTTCCGGCGTGCCCGCGGCAGCAGCTGTCGGGCCCGGATCTTGCTCTACGGGACACATATGTCTCCCCAGACCTACCCTGAACTGGAGATCAGGAGCGGGCAGACGGTTCGCCGCTTCCCGCTGCACGGGCGTATTGTCCTCGGCCGAGGCGATGAGGCGGATCTCCGACTCGACGACCACAAGGTTAGCCGCCTCCACTGTCGCCTCGAGCCCGTCAACGGCGGGGTGAAGGTCACTGACCTCGGCAGCAGCAACGGCACCAAGGTCAACGGCCGCGAGATTTCTCAGATCATCCTGCGTCCGGGTGATGTGGCGAGCATGGGGGGAACGGAATTGCGGCTGACGTCCGCAGCCCCGTCGCCTGCGGCCGCCTCCATTGCGGCTGTCCCGCCGGTGCCGCGAGCCGCGAAGCAGAGACCCTCCCCTCGATCCGCGGAGGCAAGCGTCGTTCCCCGAAAGCGGCGCCGAGTGAAAGAGCTTCCCGCTGCGGCGACGACGCGGGTGCCCCTCGACGCGCCCGCTGTTGAGCCTGAACCCGGTTCTCCGCGGCGCAGGTCCAACAACAACTACCTACCGACGATTCTGCTCGTCGTCGGGGTGGGGGTGCTCATCACCATCGTGGTCGGCCTCGGCGGCGAGGACGAAGCGGCTTCCGCAGCCGTGTTTGAGCGGGAGGCCCGTGCGCTGGAGGCGAACGGGGACATCAGCGGTGCCCTCGGGAAACTCAATCGCTTGCAGAGGTCCTACCCAGAAACGCCGGCTGCCCAGCGCGCCGAAGGGCTCATTGGCGTGCTCGAGGGCCGTTTGAAGCAGCGTCGTGAGGGACTGTCGGCGCTTTCACGAGCACTGGATGACCGAACGCTGGGTACCTTCGCCCTGCTCCAGCGCCGCCTGATCGCCATCGGAGCGCGATACGACCCCGCCGTATCCCGCGCGGACGTCGACGCGAAGATCGCCGAGGCTCAACGGTTATTCGACGAGAGGTCGTCGGCGTTCGTCGCCGGTGTGCGTGTCGAGGCGATAGCGCTCATGCGGTCCCGGGCGTTCGGTCCCGCACTTGGCACGATTGCCCGTGCCGAGGCGTCGGGCCGGGCGTTTGGCAGCGCTCGCGAGAAGTTGCAGAGCCTACGCGACCTGATCGAGCTTGACGCCCGTCGTCGGTTCGGTGATCTGCTCCTCGAGATCAAGAGCAAGTCGGCGAACGATGTGCTCGCGCGTCTCAGAGCTGCCGTGGCGCCGTTCACGGGGACCGCGCACGAAGGCGAGGTCCGCGCGCGGCGTGCTCTGCTGGAGGCCGACATCGCGCGGGTATCCGCGAGGCCTGGGGTCGCAACCGGCATCGTCGAAGGCGAACCGTCGGTCGCGCCAACGCCGGCTCCCGACTTGCTGAAGGCGCTCTCGAGAGCCGAGGGGCTCGTGGGCCGCCGTCGCTTCGCCGCGTCGATTCAGGCGTTCGAGGAAGTCCTGAAACACGTGACAGACCGCAGCGAGCGCCAGCGTCTCGAGCGTCGGCTGGAGCGCGTTCGCGGCATGGCCGCGGCGGTGGACGCGGTGATCGCCAAGGTGAAGGCGCAGCCCGGCGCGTTTCGGGGCATCAAGGTCGGTCGCACGGTGCAAGGCAACGTTACCGACGCGACGCGGGATCTGGTCACGGTGTCCGTCGGCCCAGGGGCCACGGTCCTGTGGGACTGGGCACGCATGACCGCCGAGCGGTTCGAGCGTCTTGTCATCCGTTCGGGACTCGACGGACTGCCGTCGGTTGAGGCGGCGACGGTACTCCTCGATCTGGGGGCGCCGGAGGCGGCGCTACGCATCTTGGCGCGTCGGTTCGACAAGGAGCCGTCCCTGCGCCGTCGCATGGACGAGATCGTCGTCGAGGCACGTGGCATGAAGGAGATCCCGGTCGGGGGTTTCCATCTGCACGACGCGCGCTTGCTGACCACCGAGGAGCGCGACGAGGCCGTTCTGATCGCGCGGCTTGACGACCTGGAAAGGCAGGTCGTCGATGCCATCCCCGGCGCCTGGCAGAACGCGGCGACTGAGCTCCGAGGACTCGGACCGCGTGGCGAACAGCGTCTGAAAAAGGCGTTCCACTCCCGCCTCGACGGCTTCGCCAAGCGCCTTGAGTCGTTGCCGGCACTTCGAAAGAAGCGGGTCGCCCTGCTCCGCCAGCATCTGTTCGGCGAACTCCAGCGCCATCGCGCGGCGGCGCTCGCCCTCATCTACGATTCCAAACGCTACCCGTATCCGAACCCGTCGTCGGTGGTGAAGGCCCAGGTCAAGGATCTGGTGGCCCGTGTCCGGGAGATCTGGGCGACGCCGAGTAGCTGGCTGCTGGCCCATGACGAGGACCTCCAGGGCCTGCATCAGGACGCAGTGGCCGCCACCTCTGGCCTCGAGTCCCTGGGTGAGACGATCCCCGGTCCTGAACGGCTGCTTGCCCTGGTCGATGGACGGGTGGACATGCGCCGCTACGACGGTGGCAAAGGCATCGTCGAACACTGGGTAGCGGTGCAGGCGCACAATGACGACCTGCTCAAGACTGCCGTGCTGACGGAGCCCGAGCGGGAGTGCTACCGGGCCACCAACGACTACCGCGTCATGATGGGGCTGCGGGCCGTCATGGGCCACGAGGCGCTCGTCAAGGCGGCCCGCGGGCACAGCCAGGAGATGAAGGACAAGGGCTACTTCGACCACAAGTCGCCCACGCCCGGGCGGCAATCGCCCGGCCAGCGTGCTCGATTGGCGGGTTGGGGTGGGTCGGTCTCGGAGAACATCGCCCGTGGCCGTGCAGGCGGTCGGGCGGTCGTTCGCCAGTGGTGCAACTCCTCAGGGCACCACCGGAACATCCTCGGACGGCGCTGGACCCATCTGGGCGCAGGCCGGTCTGCGGAGGGCAGCCACTGGACGCAGAACTTCGGGACTGGCCGGTCCAAGCCTCCGGAGCGTCGGGGTAAGTAGGTCGGATGTCCACCGGGGGGAGCCACGACATCTGGTAGACCGTCGTGTATCCAACTCCGACATGTTGCGTAAACGTGGACGGCCCCACTCCATAAGCTCTGCGCTGGCGGAGCTTTTGGGCGTTGCTTGGGGGGAAAAAAGCTGGGAATGCTTTGACTCTGACCAACGCGGGGGATAGTTTTCCCGTGGACCGTCCGCATGCGGGCGTTCTGACAATTCAGCACCGGCGCAAGCTGGTGTGGCTTCGCTGCACGAAAGGGCAAACCGGTCGAGAGGCCGGGACGCAAAGCCAAGGACCTTCATCGTTGCTCGCTGGGAGCGGCGGAAAGGCAGCCTGGCTACCGAAGCAGGGAGAGCCGATCGTACGCGGTCGACTTCCCATGTGTAGCGCAGGGAAGGTCGGCCGTTCGTCGTTTGAACGCCCCCAACCAACTCTCGCTCGCCTGGCTCCCGGCTCTCGGAAATGAGAACAACTGGAGGCAGGTCATGATGGCGACGAGGTTGAAGGTTGGAAAGCAGGCAACGGGTGAGAAGGCACGGCAAGGCACGATGGGCTTCGGCGAACCGCCCGAGATCGAGAAACTCTGGGTCGACTACAAGCAGACCCGAGACCCTCTGCTCCGCAACAAGCTGATCGAGCGCTATTACCCGCTCGTTCGCTACATCGGCGAGCGTCTCCTCTCGACGTTGCCCCGCAGCATCGAACTCGATGATCTGACGTCCGCCGGCTTCTTCGGCCTCATGGACGCCATCGACGGTTTCGATCTCACTCGCGGGATCAAGTTCAAGACCTACTGCACGACCCGCGTGCGTGGCTCGATTCTCGATGAGTTGCGGAGCCAGGACTGGGTTCCCCGCCTCGTGCGGTTGAAAGCCAACAAGATCTCCCGGGCTTGCAAGACACTGGAGGCCCGCTTCGGCCGCGAGCCCACGGAACTTGAGATGGCTGAGGAGCTCGAGATCACGGTCGAGGAGTTCAAGGCGATGACCGACGAGGCCAACCCCGTCACCATCTACAGCCTCTCGGACAAGTTCGACGATTCGCAGTCGGACGGCGGCATGGAGAAGTCGGACGTCATCGCGGATCGCCGCACGGAATCGCCCCTTGAGTGCCTCAACCGGCGTGATGCCCTCGAAGTGCTGACGCGTCATCTCTCCCAGAAGGAGAAGCGCATCATCATCCTGTATTACTACGAGGGACTGACCATGAAGGAGATCGGTCGGATCCTCGACCTCACCGAGTCGCGCGTTTGCCAGATCCACTCGAACGTGATCGCCCGCCTGAAGGAGCGCATCGCTCGTCGGCGGGGCATCCTCTGCTGATCCTCATCACGCGGGTGCCGCGGTGGGCGTATGCGCTCACCGCGGCCGCTGAGGTCGCCGCCCTCTGGGCCCTCTCGGCGCAGCCGGGGGACGGCTTTCTGAGCGAGCTTCCGGGACCTTCGGGCAATTTCGGCCACGTCGTCGCCAATTCCGTCCTCGCGTTCCTCCTGCTCCGCGCCTTGGTGGGAGCGCGAGGACGTGGTCTGTCGCCGGGAGAAGCGTGGCCGGGGTTGAGGACGCGGACGGGCGCGGCGATAGCCGTCTTCATCACCCTCTGGGCGGTCATCGACGAGGCGCACCAGTTCTGGGTTCCCGGTCGGGTCTGCAGCGTCCTGGACGTCCTTGCTGACATCCTCGGAGGCCTGCTCGTCCTGGTCTGGCCGGGCTCGGGTCCGGGCCGCCCGCGGGGATGGGTGACCGCGCTGGTCGTCCTGTCGGGCGCCATCGCCGTCGCGATCTACGGGTGGTGCGCCCGCTTCCCCCTCGACCGGCTCTTTCACACGATCCTCGAGCGGATATGGGGATAATCGGGAATCCCTCGTCCAGATTGCGTATTCCATGAGCGTCTCGTCCCTCCCGGCCAGCCCCCTGCTCGGGACGGAAATTATCCTAAAGCCTTTTTTCACAATAGGTTATGGGAATGAACATGCGCTCTGTCCTGGTCTTTGCCGTCCTCGCTGGCGTCGTCGGAGGTGGCGGCTTTCTCCTCGCCGAGGAGGTCTCGCCCGGTGTCCCTGCCTTCCCGGTCCGCGATCTCCCGTCCTTGCTTCCGGACACCTGTGCCCTCCAGGTCACGCTCGATGGAGGCCCCTGCACGCGCGCCGGTGAGACCCTGGCGCTGGCCAGCCTCCTCGCGGAGCCCGAGGTGGCGACCTTTGCCGAACCCCTCGCGGCCGCCCTTGGGGCCGGCCTGGGGAGCTTTGAGCCACAGGTGAAGGAGTACCTCGGCCTCACCATGGACGAGACGTTGCAGTTGCTTCGCTATCGGATGACGGTGGCGTTCTGCGGCTTCATTCAGCCGGACAGTGGAAAGCCGGGTGGCGTGCCGACCCCCAATGCCGTGCTCACGCTCGAGTTCGAGAACGAGATCGAGATCGTGCAACGGCTGATGTACGCCCTCGAGAAGGCCGTGCTTGCTTGGGGCGATGGCCACTTCACCGACGACACCGTTGCGGGGTTACCTGTGCGGCGCTACGTCCCCGACCCGGATAAGCCCTCCACGCCCACTGCGTGGTATCTGCTTCACAACCGCATGTTGCTGCTCGCGACGGATCGTCCGACGCTCGAGGGGATCGTGAAGCGGATCAAGAGCGGTACCGAGGAGGGGAGCCTCGCGGCATCCGAGCGGTTCCAGCGTGTCAGCAAGCGTGTCAGCCGTTCGGGTTCTGTGTTCAGCGTGTATGCGGACGTCCCCCGGCTGGTGGAGGAGTTCGCGACCATGACGGGCGACCCGAGCGTCGCGAAGATGATGGAAGCGACGGGGTTCGACGCTATCAAGGCGGTCGGTTACGGATTGTCAGTGGACGGCAAAGGGCTGCGCGACCGCTTGTTCCTGCAGATCGGCGACGGTTCGATGCGCGAGCTGATGGACTGCGATGCGCCGCTGAAGGCGCACAAGTTTGTCCCCGACACGGCAGGGATGTACACGTCCCAACAGATCGATCTTGCGGCAACGTGGAAGTGGGCGAACGCGCTGCTCACCGAGATGGACCCAGACGTCGCGCGGAACATGGAGGAAGCGCTCGCCGCGTTCGAAGACAGGATCGGGGCCAACGCCGTTACCGACGTGCTCGCGCGGTTCGGACCCGAGCTTGCGGTCGCAGGATGGTGGTCCGGGCAGGCGCTCATTCCGGACGTCGGGTTGTTCATCGAAGTGCGTGAACGCGACGAGGTCGCGAAGATCGTCGATCGAGCGCTGAGGGCCCTCGACGTTCCGGTCTCCAGCTTCGAGCATCGCGGCCACACCATCGGCGTCGTCGAGCTTGGCGCCCTGGGTCCGCGTGGCGTGGTGGTGCCACAGCGCCCGAGTTGGGTGTTCCTTGACGAGCACCTCGTCGTGACGTTGTGGCCGCAGTCGGCGAAGAACCTCGTCGATCATTTCGCGGCCGGTGGCGTCTCGCTTGGGGAGTCCGAGGCGTTCAAGCCGCTGCTCGCACACCTCCGAGGGGATGACCCCGGCGTCGCGACGGCAGCCATCGGATGGTTCGACATGCCCGCGCTCATCGCGTTCGTTTGTGACAACGGCGTGCCGATCGCGCAGTCGTTCCTTCCCCCGACCGAGAGTGTCCTCGTCGATTGGGTCGCGTTCCCGCAGACCGAGACCATCACCCAGCATCTGTTCGGGATGGTGGGTGGCTCTCGATGGACCGCTGACGGCTACTACACGGAGTACTACTCACCGACCGGATATCTCGGGCCCTACATGCTGAGTGTTGGGTTGACGGGTCTTTTCATGTCTACCGAGCGGGAAGCCGCGCAGGCCACCATTGAATTGCAGAAGCGAGCGAGCATAGGCGAGAGCGGGGCCGTGCCGTTCGACGTACCCGTCATCGAGGTGAAACCGACGCGCTCCGACAAGAAGAAGGACGGCGGCGACAAGAAGAAGGACGGCGGCGACAAGAAGAAGGACGGCGGCGACAAGAAGAAGGACGGCGGCGACAAGAAGAAGG
>JABSRK010000379.1 GCA_013213915.1 Planctomycetota bacterium | reverse complement strand
CATCGTCGGGACCGCGGTGCAACTGCGGAAGATCCTCAAGCGAGACGAGGACTACTACGGTGAGTAGCCTCCCTCCCGGAATCCTGCTGATCCTCGGCGCACTGGCGGTGCCCTTCCTCAGGGGCCATGTCCGCGCCGCCTGGATGCTGCTGCTGCCCGTGCTCTCGTATCTGCACATGCAGGGCCTCCCGGCGGATCACGAAACCTCCGCGACCCTGTTCGACCTGACCCTCAACCCGGTACGGGTGGACGCCACGTCCATGGTCTGGGGCATCGTGTTCCACATCGCGACCGCGTTGTCCGTGATCTACGCCCTGCACTCCAAGGACAGCGTGCAAATGGTGGCCGGGCTGATGTACGCGGGCGCCGCCATCGGGGCGGTCTTTGCCGGCGACTTGATCACCCTGTTCGTCTACTGGGAGCTGACCGCCATCACGTCGGTGTTCCTGATCTGGGCACGACGCACCGAACGAGCCTACAAGGTGGGCCTGCGCTACCTGATCATCCAGGTGGGATCGGGGGTCATCCTCCTGGCCGGGGTGATCCTGCACTACTCCAAGACCGGTTCCGTCTTCTTCGAACAACTTGCCGGTAACAACGGCGTCTCTCTCGCCGACGCAGGTCTGGGGGTGCAGCTCATCTTCCTCGCCTTCGGCATCAAGGCGGCCTTCCCCCTGCTCCACAACTGGCTGCAGGACGCCTACCCGGAGGCCACGGTGGTGGGGACGGTCTTCCTGTCCGCCTTCACCACCAAGCTGGCCATCTACGCCCTGTTCCGAGGCTTCCCCGGCACCGAGATCCTGATCCCCATCGGTGCGGCCATGACCCTGTTCCCGATCTTCTTCGCCGTGATCGAGAACGACCTGCGGCGGGTCCTTGCCTACAGCCTGAACAACCAGCTGGGATTCATGGTGGTGGGTATCGGCATCGGCACCCAGCTCGCCCTCAACGGCACCGCGGCCCACGCCTTCGCCCACATCATCTACAAGGGGCTCCTGTTCATGGCGATGGGGGCGGTCCTCTACCGTACGGGCACCATCAAGGCGTCCGAGCTCGGCGGGCTCTACAAGTCCATGCCGTGGACCACCGCCTTCTGCATCGTCGGCTCCCTCTCCATTGCCGGCTTCCCCTTCTTCTCGGGGTTCATCTCCAAGTCCATGGTGCTCTATGCCGGTGCGGACGGTCACATGCTGCTGCTCTCCATCGCGCTTCTCATCGCCAGCGCCGGCGTGGTGGATCACTCGGGCATCAAGATCCCGTTCTTCGCCTTCTTCGCCCACGACTCGGGCAAACGGGTCGAAGAAGCGCCGCTGAACATGCGCATCGCCATGGGGATCGCCGCGGCCCTGTGCCTGCTACTGGGGTTCGGGCCGGGCATGAACATGCTCTACGGAATCCTGCCCTACCAGGAGGCCCTCAAGGGGTACCACCCCTGGACCACCAGCCACGTGCTGTTCTCCCTGCAGCTCCTGCTCTTCGCCGCCCTGGCCTTCGCCATCCTGTACCGCAGGGGGATCTACCCACCGGAGCTCCGCGCAACCAACCTCGATACCGACTGGACCTACCGCAAGGGACTGCCTGCTGTGGTCCGGTGGCTCGGGCGTGGCATCGGCGGCATCGACGCCGCGGTGCGCGCCCAGTCCACGGCGCTCATCGCCGGAGTGGTCCGCAAGACACGCGCTCACCACGTCCCCGCCACCGGAATGCTCGGTGAGCCGTGGACCGTGGGCAGAACGGCGCTTTGGGCCGCTATTCTGCTTATTGTCTGCTTGCTCATGGCCTTCGTGTAGGCCGCAACGAGGTTTCCCGGGCTCGCCAAGGGGTGCTGAATATCGCATCTCAACGCGATCTGGTAAGGTCGAATCGTAAGGTCGACCTACCCACCCGCCTCCCCCCGAATCCTCGGCAGCGGGCCCCCTTGCCTGGAGAAAACACAATGTTGAAGTTCATTGGCGGCGCCATGCTCCTGCTGGTTCTGGTGCCAAGTGTGCAAGCTCAGAGTTTCTATTCTGAGACACTTGACGGGGGCTTCCCCGGCAACTGGACGCAATCCACGACAGACACATTCGACTGGTCCTGGAACCAGGGCCCGACACCGTCGGGCGGAACCGGACCCACCGGAGACCACACCACAGGTTCCGGCGGCTACCTCTACACCGAAGCCACCGGACAGGCGGTGGGTGCCGACGCCGTCGCCACGGGTCCCGTCCTCGACGGCAGCGCCGGTGGTCCCATGATGACGTTCTGGTACCACATGAGCGGCGGCGGCATGGGCACGCTGGAGGTGTTCGATTACGACGGCACCACCTGGAACCTGGCCTGGACCGCCACCGGTGACCAGGGCACCGCCTGGCTCCAGGCGACCATCCCGTTGACAACGTACGGACCGTTCAACCGGGCGGAGTTCCGGTTCCGTGGCATCAGAGGCGCGAGTTACCTGAGTGACATCAGCATCGATGACGTCTCCGTCACCGCTCCGGTCGTACCCCTGTACCAGGTGAATCAGCCCGGGGCGACCATGGACGTCAACGGCAACCTGGGCGACGACCAGTCCATCGGGAACACCTCGGTCTACAACTCCTGCCCGAATCTGTGCATCAACGTCGCCAGCACCCTGACCGGAAACGGCTGGGACCTGGCCTATGCGCCGGGCGAAGCGCCCACCTCCCTGGGCAACTCGTTCATCACCGGCACCGGGCAGATCGTGAACCTCGACATCTCGGGGCTAGGTGTGACGGGACCCGCGTTCCTCTATGGAGGCAACCTGCCGGCCCTGGCCAGCACCGCGATCGGCAACACGTCTTTGTGTCTGTCCTACCCGCAAATGCCAGGTACGGTGGTCCACGCCCAGATGGTCGTAGCCGATCCGACCCACCCGGATGGGATCTCCCTGAGCGCACCGGCCCGCGCGGAGTGGTTCGCGGACACCATCCCCGCCGCCGTGACACTCGCGGACGACAACTATGTCGAGGTCCCGCTCGGCTGCATCGGCACCGTGGACTTCTGCGGTACCGCCTACGACTCGATTTTCGTGAACTCGAACGGCACCGTGGGCTTCGGCCAGGGCGACCCCGCGTTCACAGCCTCCCCCGGGGGCGGAGCCGGCGGCGCGGCCAGAGTCGGCTTCTGGAGTGACATGTCTCCCCAGCTAGGCGCGGTCAACGTGACCGAATCCGCCGGGATCGTCCGGGTGGACTTCGTCAACGTGCCCTACTTCAGCCCCAACACCACCGCCATCACCTACAACATCGACCTCGACACCTCGAGCGGTGACATCACCGTCGGCGGGCTCGCCGGCATCAACGGCAACCCCGCCGCTG
>JABSRK010000378.1 GCA_013213915.1 Planctomycetota bacterium | reverse complement strand
CGGCGTCGTGGATGAGGAGGTCCTGCGGGTGCGCGAGCGCCGCATCTTTGAGAATCTCAGTTGCTCTGTCGTGCTGACCGATGGCCACCAGTCGACGTGCCAACGAGAGGGTGGTCAGGGGAGCCGCTTCGGCGGGATCGTGTCGCGTTGCCGCTCTGACGAGGGCCTCCGCCCCTGCTCGCCGGTGGGCCTGTCGAACGGGATCGGCGTCCAGGTGGGACAAGGCGCGCTCAAGGGCCGCGCTCCGCGCCGGATCGGCCGACGCGATACGCAGGGCCCAGTCCTCGAGAGCGTGAGGGAGCAACGTCCGTAGCGGCTCCGAAGTACTACGTCCCAGGAGTGCGGCCGGCAGCGCGAGGGAGTTGGCGTCGAAGCCCGTGTCGGCGAAGGCGGCGACGTAGGTCTCGTCGGCCGACGGGTGATCCAATGGGAGGCCGACGATCTGCCGGAAACGGAGCAACATCGCAGCGTTCCGCTCCCGGGTGACGGTAACGGTGACGGCCAGGGAACGGGCCTCGTCATACGTTCGTTTCGCCTTGGCCAATTCAGCGGACACCTCCTTCGCGCTGTCCCGCGTTACATGCTCGCGCGCCTTGCTCAAAGCGTGCTCAGCCTTGACCCAATCCTCGCGGGCGAGATGCGCATACGCCTCGGCGACAGCTGCCTTTACCGTTCGATCGTGACGCAGTTGGCCCTGGCGACGGACGCTGTCCAATCCCCAGATCACCCCGGCCCCCAGAATGACGGCGACGAGGACGAGGTAGCTGACGGCCATGGCGAGGCGGTGGGCCTTGCGCTCTTCCTCAGAGCGGCCTCGCGCCTCGGCGGCCATGAGCTCCGCAGCGCGTGTCCGACGTTCCATGTTGGCGCGATACACCGCGATGGCCTCGGCGACAACCGTGGCGGTCTCTGGACGACCTTCCCTGTCCATTGAGAGGCAATCGCAAGCGATATCGACCAGCTCGGCGTCACCATCACAGTCCATCAAGCGCCGCTGCCTCTCCGCATTGATCCTCTCCACGCTGTCTTCCAGTGGCTCCTCATCACGGCGCGCGGACGAGCGACGTCCTGTAAGAATCTCGGCCAGGATCGCCCCGATGGCAAACACGTCGCAACGCTCGTCGAGCGCACCAACGTCGCCCCGAGCCTGCTCGGGAGACATGTAAGACGGCGTTCCGAGCACTGAGCCCGCGATGGACGAGATGCCCGAACGCAGCGAGGGCTGGGGGACTCGTTCGGTCGCAATTTCCAACTCTGCCCGATCGAGGGACTTGGCGAAGCCCCAGTCCAATACCTGGACCTCACCAAACGGCCCGACCATGATGTTGCTTGGTTTCAGGTCGCGGTGGATGATCCGTCGCGAGTGTGCGTAGGCGAGGGTCTGACAGATGTTCTCGATGATGGTGATGAAACGCACGCGTGCGAGGTCCTTATCCGCGCGTTCGTCCATCAGTTCCGCCAGGGTGCGCCCCTCAATGAGCTTCATGCTGAAGAACGGAATCTGATCTTCCGTTACCCCCATCTCGTACACGGGGACGATGCCGGGATGCTGCAGATACGCGCAGATCTGCGCTTCAACGAGGAAGCGTCCGATCATCGCGTTGTTCTTGGCGTACCGGTTCCGCAAGAGCTTCACGGCGACCTCACGCTCCAGGGTCTCGTCAAGCGCTCGATAGACGATGCCAATCCCGCCCCGCGCGATCTCCTCGTCGAGGCGATAGCGGCCGCAGTAGTCAGGACGCCGTTGGTCCTGGCTGTCGCCCGACACCGAGTCGTCGCTGGAGCCCGATCGAAAGACGTGGGCTATCCCCGTATTCCACAGGTCGTCACCGGCGGCGGGGCGGTCAGAGGCAGTAGGGTCATCCATGGCCGCGAGGGGGGAACGCGTGATCGTACCCCAGTGAGCAGGCCCGGGTCAGCGTGAGAAGAACAACCAGACCCCTCCAACGAGCACCAGGACGACGATCGACCACGCTATTTGACCACGCCTTGCGGGTCCGGCATCGACCGCCCCCTCGAGCGAGGTCGCGTAAGTCAGGCCTCGGAGCTTTTCTTCGGAAGCCGGCGCGCCCCCCAAGCTCACGATGACCAATACGACGCTGCAAACGACAAAAAGCAGCGCGGCGAAGTGGAGAAAATTGATGTCGGCGTAGTAAAGGAGAGGGCCCGAGAGCGCGTCCCGGTTGATCTCGGTGAGCAGGCGTCCGATGCCGAGGACGAACCCGACGACCATGGCAGCGATGGCACCCCCGCCGTTGGCTCGCTTCCAGAAGACTCCCAGCAAGAACACTGCGGCGATGGGGGGCGCGATGTACGCCTGGGTCTTCTGCAAATACTCGTAGAGGGTCGCCGAGATCTGGTCCATCAAGGGAATCCAGGCAAGCCCGAACACGACGAGCAGGATCGTCGCACCTTGCCCTACGACAACGAGTTGACGATCGGTGGCATCTGGCCGGATCTTCCGGTAGATGTCCCACGTCACCAGCGTCGAACACGAGTTGAAGACGGAGGAGAGGGAGCTCATGAGCGCGGCCAACAAGCCGGCGCCAACGAGACCACGGAGCCCTACCGGGAGGTAATTGCCGATCAAGGTGGTGAGCGCCGCGTCGGGATCCGTAAGTTCAATATCCCCGCGCTTGGCGAGGGCGGCGGCCGCGACACCGGGGAGGACGAAGATGAAGACCGGCAGCACTTTCAGCAGCGCCGCGAAGATCGTGCCCTTGCGCGCTTCGTGGATGTTCCGCGCCGACAACACACGCTGCACGATGAATTGATCCGTGCACCAGTACCAGACACCGAGGATGGGCGCGCCGAGGAGGATTCCCGTCCACGGGAAGTCGGGATCGGACGCTGGCTTCCACATGTCGAGGAACTGTGGGCCCACGGTCGTCTCTATCGCGCTCCATCCTCCCAACTCCGCCAGGCTCACTACCGTGACGGCGAAGCTGCCTGCAATGAGCACCACCGCCTGCATCAGGTCCGTGTAGAGGACCGCACGCAAGCCCCCGATGATGGTGTAGAGGCCGGTCGCCGAGACCACCACGAACGCACCGACCCAGAAGTCGATCCCCATGAGCGACTGGAAGACGATGCCG
Organism: Planctomycetota bacterium; assembly: GCA_013213915.1. Lineage (GTDB taxonomy): Bacteria > Planctomycetota. The sequence goes on along the minus strand of JABSRK010000378.1, from coordinate 238 downwards.
CCTGCAGCGATGGTGACCGAGATCTTGGTGAGCACGTACCCGATGATCGAGATCATCGCCAGGTACCAGCGCGCTCGTGAGTCGTACCGTCGCTCGAGGAACTCGGGCATCGTGTAGACGCCGCTGCGCAAGTAGAACGGCACGAAGACCCACCCGAGCAGCAACAAGATCAAGGACGCCAGGATCTCGAACTGACCCATCGCAACGCCGCTCTTCGCGCCCGTTCCGGCGAGACCGA
>JABSRK010000377.1 GCA_013213915.1 Planctomycetota bacterium | reverse complement strand
CAATGGCAACAGGGCTCGGGACCGCCGACGATTCTGCCCATACCGTGACGAATGGTCAAGGATGGGGATGCGGTGCCATCGGAGTGCTCGACGAGCGAACCCGTTTACTTGCGGCTGGGTCCCGGCTTGAACTTGGCCTTGTAGTCCGTCATGAAGGTGGCGAACTCGGCATCCAACTTTTCCTTGTCCAGGGTCTGTCCGTCGCTGTAGCAGGCCTTCATGAGCTCGGCGTCGTCGGCTCCGCTCGTGGTGTACTTGCGCCAGTAGTCCTTGAAGGCCTTCTCGTTCTTGCTGCGGAGGAAATGGAGGATGAAACCCGCCTGCTGGAGCGTGTGCTCCGTGCGATAGCCAATGCGATCGAACGTCGTCGAAGCGCGTCCCATCGGACGTTCCGTGTCCGAGTCCAGGTAGCGCCAATGGAACCACCTGGTTGGATGATAGACGCCATCCTTACTGATCCCGGCGATGTAGCCGGCCAAGGCCTCGAGGGTCTTCTCGTGGGTCTGCTCGTAATCCGTCACCATGCGAGCGATGAACGCGTGTGTCACCACGTTGGCGATCCAGACTTCGACCCAGTTGGTATCACCGTGAACGTACGTGCAACCGGCGCCGCGGCCATCGCCCCAGGAGGGCGCATAAAACGCACCGTAGCCTGACGACTTGTATGCCGTGCGATTGGTGGCCCCGTAGCTGCCCCCCAGGAAGTTATAGGACTTCACACCTCGTCCGAGGTTGATCGCGATCTTCCCCTTGCCCTTCTTGTAGAGATCCCGATGTTCCTCGCCGAAGATCTCCTGGAGCGGCTTGTAGAACATCTCCGCAAGCTCTGAGACCCAGAGCACATCTCGGTGCTTCGCATTCGCATGGATCTCGAAGTGGACTGTCTCTATCACCCAAGGGTCCTGAAAGTCCGTGTGCACGTCATTGAGATCCTCGATACCGATCCAGCGCTTGCCATACTTCCGCAACCCTTCGTCAAACTTCGCCTTGTCTTGCGGCTCGAGCCAACTGCCCTCCGCGAACACCAGATTCTTGGCATCGATCTTTTTCGCGAACTTGGGGTCGACCCAATGCCCCTGCACCTGGACATATCCGTTGTCCAGACGGTGCGCGACCGTACCGGGCATCCACTCGCCGTCGTGCTCCTTCCATCCCCACGCCGCGTACTGCTTGGCGAGTTCTTTAGCTCTGGCCTTCTTCCAGACCGCCTCCTTGACCCACTTGCCCTTGAGAAGATGGTCCCCGAGCGCTTCGTGGGCCTTGACGTGATTGCGGTCGATGGTCAAGGCCTTCCTGAGGATGGACCTTGCGTCCTTTCCCATGCCCTTCGAGTTCGCCCAGGCACCCAACTCGGCCAGCGCGTCCGCGTCGCGCCGGGCGACCTTCTTCAACCGGCCCTGCAGCTCAGCACGAACGGTCGGCTTCTTCTCGACCTTCTCGACCGACTTCTTGCCAAGTGTCAGGCGCCGACCTTCATGGGTGAGGTAGATGTACGCGCTCTTCGTTTCCTTGACGAGGGTGAGGTCCTTGTAGACCTTGCCGGTCTTCATCGTGACGTCGTCGGCAAAGACGACAGGCGAGAGCAGGAGCGAGCACGCCGCCAGAAGGATCGAGATACGCATGTCTGGGCCTCCGGATCAGGACCAGGTAAGTCTAAGGAGTTGCGCGAGTCTATGGAATGACCCGGCAGACGTTCTTCTTGCCCGCCTTGAGAACCGCCGGCTCATCGACGGTCACTTCGGCCTGCGGGTCACTCAACTTCTGACCGCCCAGGCTGACGCCGCCGCCCTTGACCAGGCGACGGATTTCGCCGCGGCTCTTGAACGCCTCCGGGAACGCCGCGGACACCAGGTCCACGATCTGAACGGAGCTCGTCGGCGCCTTCACATCCACAAGGTCGTCAGGGAGCTCCTTGCGAGAGATCTCCTTCAACCACCGGTCCCGGGCCGCATCCGCCGCTGATTCCTCGTGGTACATGGCGGCCAGGGTGTGGGCGAGCCGCAGCTTAACGTCGCGCGGGTTCGCACCGCCAGCGAGCACCCCATCCACCTCGTCGATGGGCACCCTCGTGAGCAACGTGAACCAGTCGCGCATCATCGAGTCGTCGACGCGCATCACCTTGGTGAACATGTCATCAGCGGCTTCGGAGATGCCGACATGGTTGTCGTACGACTTGCTCATCTTGAGTTTGCCATCCAGGCCGACGAGAAGCCCAGTGGTGAGGCAGACCTGGGCCGCCTGGCCCTCCTGCTCCTGCAGGTCGCGGCCGACGAGCAGATTGAACAGTTGGTCGGTTCCGCCGAGTTCCACATCGGCCTGAACCATCACCGAGTCCCACCCTTGCATGAGCGGATACAGAAACTCGTGAAGGTAGATGGGCGCCTGCCCCTTGTAACGCTTGTCGAAGTCGTCCCGCTCGAGCATGCGCGCGACCGTATAGCGCGCCAGGAGAGAGACGAATCCCTCGAAGTCGAATGCGTGCAGCCACTCGCTGTTGCGCCTCACTTCCGCCTTTTCCACGTCGAGGACCTTGGCGGCCTGATCCAGGTATGTCTCCGCGTTCTTCGTGATTTCGGCATGAGACAGCCGAGGCCGCGTCTTGTTCTTGCCGGTAGGGTCCCCCACCATCGCGGTCGCATCACCAAGGATCAGAACCGCCGTGTGCCCCAGGTCCTGAAACGCACGCAGCTTGTTCAGCACGACCGTGAACCCGAGATGCAGCGCGGAAGATGTCGGATCGACGCCGAGCTTGGCGCGCAACGGCCGGCCGCTCTGGATGCTCTCCACGAGCTTCTTCTCCAGCGCCCCCTCGGAAATCACGTCGACAGCGCCACGCATGATCTCCGCTTTTTGTCGATCGACCTCGGCGCGCACCGCAGCGGGCACCTCGCCTCTGGTTTCATCGGTCATCGCTTGTCCGCCCATTCCAACCAGCGATCCGGGTGAGCTGCTATCTCCTCACCGGTCAAGATGCGGAGCCCGACGCAGCACGCCACCCGCGTCGAACCATCCGGCCCCTTCCCCCAATCCCGCCCCAACCAACCCACCAACTTGTCGATAGCCTTCTCGCGATCCCCGACCTTCACCAATGCAGCTGCGAGCGGGACGTGTGTCGGGCTGTTCTTCACCACCGCCTGATCAATACGCTCCAACGGATTTGCCGCCAGGTGCTGGTAGTTACGCGGAAACACCTTGCACGTGGCAGGCTTGAACGACAGGTTGCCCGGCCACCTCTCCCCGCCGATGCGAATCTCGGCAGGGTACATGATCGCCTCAAACTGATACGTCCGGTAGTTGACGCGTCGAGGGCCGTAGGCGAGCGAGTCGAGGACGATGGGCT
>JABSRK010000376.1 GCA_013213915.1 Planctomycetota bacterium | reverse complement strand
CAAGGCAAGAGCTTCCGCAACGAGATCGTTACGGAGAATTTCATCTTCCGCTCGCGCGAATTCGAGCAGATGGAGATGGAGTTCTTCGTACCTCCCGCAGAGGCTGACGACTGGTACACCTACTGGCGTGATGCTCGCTATCAGTGGTTCATAGACCTCGGCATATCCACCGACCACCTGCGGCTCCGCGACCACGAGGAAGACGAGCTCGCCCACTACTCCAAGGCCTGCGCCGACGTCGAGTATCTCTTCCCATTCGGCTGGAAGGAGCTGGAGGGCGTGGCGAACCGGACTGACTTCGATCTGTCCCGACATGGCGAGGCGACGGGTAAGGACCTGCGCTACTTCGACGACCAGACGCGCGAGAAGTATGTCCCCTACGTCATCGAGCCCGCCCTCGGCGTTGATCGTGCCGTCCTGACGTTCTTGTGTGAAGCGTTCCAGGAAGACGAGGTCGAGAAAGACACGCGCACCGTCATGCGCCTCCACCCGTCCCTCGCTCCGATCAAGGCAGGCATCTTCCCCCTCGTAAAAAAACAGGGCCTTCCCGAGATCGCCCACAAACTCGAAGAAGATCTCCGCAACACCTTCAGCGTCTACTACGACGAGAAGGGCGCCATCGGCCGTCGCTACCGGCGACAGGACGAGTGCGGAACCCCGTTCTGCATCACCATCGACTTCGACACCAAGGATGACGACACGGTCACCATTCGTGACCGCGACACCCTGGCGCAGGAACGGATCGCGCTCGATCAGGTCAGGAACTGGTTCAGCGAACGCATTCCCACCTGACGGTGGTCGGGCGGAGATTCGGGCGCGGGAAGAGGCGAGTTGTTCAGGGCGTCAGGCGGGCTTCCGCATAACGCCCAGCGTGCTCCACATGCCCGCGGAACAGCGCCATGTTGAAGTCGTGCCGGTCGAAGAGAAGTTCCGCGTGCCACTGGACACCGATGGCGAAAGCGTGGGCCGCCGATTCGATCCCCTCGACGATGCCGTCTGACGCGGTGGCGGTGACTACGAACCCGGGGGCGACGTCCTTGACCGCCTGGTGGTGGTAGGAGTTCACCATGACCTCGCTGTTGCCCACGATGCCATGGAGCTTGCTGCCCTCCTCGACCTTGATCGAGTGAGACGGCCACTCTTCGGTGAAATCCTGGAAGTGGCGGTGGCAATGGTCACCGACCTGGGAGTGGATGTCCTGGATCAAGGTCCCCCCCGCAGCCACGTTCAGGACCTGCTCGCCGCGACAGATGGCGAGAATGGGCATGTCGTCCGAGAGAGCGCGCTTCGTGAGGTAGATCTCGGTGATGTCCCGCTTCGGATCGACCTGCTCGATCTTCTGGTGGGGTTCCTCACCGTAGTGCATGGGGTGGATGTCCTGCCCGCCCGGGAGCAGCAGCCCATCTATGGCCTCGTAGAGGCGATCCAGCACCGCCTTGTCATCGGTGAGCGGGAAGATGATCGGGACTCCCCCCGACCGCTCCACCGCATCACAGTAGCTGATGGCCACGCCGTACCGCGGGTACGGTTTGTTGTCGTTGACGAACGGAATCCGCCTGCTGGCGATGCCGATGATCGGTCGCGTCATGCCCCTCTCCCCCCGCTTCCCCTCGCGGACCGCAGCTAGGACCCCTTCTTCGAGGTCGGTTTCTTCAAGAAGCCGGGGGTCTTCAACGCAAGGCTCGTGACCTTGCCAAGACCGCGGCCCTCACACGTAATACACGACTTGTACTCGCCCTGACGCTTGACGATGCCCCGGCGCATCTTGCGGTACGCCTTGCCGTTCCACACGGCGTCGAACCCGCCGTCCTCGAACATGTTGCCGAGGGACACTCTCTCGTCCATCTGCAAGGCGCAGCAAGGCGTGACCATACCGTCGACGCTCACATAGACCTGCACCCAGGGATAGATGCAGTCCGGAGTCCTCTCGTCAGGGTTGAAGCCCTCCGTGTACCGGACTTCGTAGAACGGCAAGAGGCCGATGACCTCGTCGAGATTCGTAGCCATGCCGCCCTTCTTCGCGTGGGCGTTCGCGGACTCTATCGCGTCCCTATACTGCTGTCGGGTCATGCCTTCCAGCAGCTCTTCCTCCCGCTCCTCGATGCCGATGAGGTTCAGCGGGCGGAAGTTGACGCGGCAAAGACCGAGGTCGATCGCCAGATCGAGGACCGCTTCCATCTCGTGGATGTTGTCCCGGCCCATGACGTATTCGAATCCCACGTCGGGACGTGCCAGGCCGCGCTCTGCCTTCAGCCGCTGCAATTCCCGGATGCCCTCGATGATCGTGTTGTGGTAATCGGCCTTGCGCATCGCCACATAGGTGGACGCGGTCGCAGCGTCGATGCTGACGCGCAGAGCAGACAGGCCAGCATCGAGTGCCTTCTCCGCAATACGGGGCCCGATGGTCCAGTTGCTCGTGATGATGGTCTTCGCACCAGACTCATTGGCGTAGCCGACCATCTCCCAGATATCAGGAGCCAGGGTGGGTTCGCCGTCACCCGCGAAGGTGACACGCGCCGGCGTGACCTGGTCGAAGACCTCCTTGAAGCGGTCGATGTCGATACTCTTGGGCCGGAAGACGTTCTTCTCCCGGACACAGAACGAGCATTTCAGGTTGCAGACGGTGGTCGGCTCGATCTGCAGGTGAACCGGCTTGTTGAACGCCTTCTTGGGGCGCAACAGCACGCCCACTCCGGCTTTCATCAGGTTCAGGGTAGAGGCCATCAGCGACTCGATAGACAAGGGCTCCGCAGCGTAGCGGGCCCCCAATTCTACCCTCGGCAGAGAGCCCAGCCCAACACCACCACGAGGCCACTGAGTTCATTTCTCCTTGCCAAGGAAGGATTTGGGGAATTGTTCGCCGACCAGCGCCTGGTAGACAGGCACGATACGCGCGACCTGCCCCCCCCAGGTGCGACGGCGGGCGACCGCCTCCCGAGACCTCTCCCGCTCCAGAATCCGCTCAGATTCCGGCGTCTCAATCCACCGGGCGAGGGACTCCGCGAGGGCGTCGGCCGATCCTGCGGTGAAGAGACGGTCCGCATCGCAGTCCTCGAGCAGTTCCTTCATCCCACCGACATCCGACCCGATGACCCCCTTCCCCATGGCGAAGGCCTCGAGCGGCTTGAGCGCCGTGACAAGCTCGGTGATCCGCTTCGAGAGCCGCGGATAGACGAGCACGTCCATCAACGCGTAATAAGCACAGATCTCGGCGTGGGGGACGCGACCCGTCAGGATGACGAGATCCTCGATCCCGAGTTCCTCCGCCTTGGCTCTTGTGCGCTCCTCGTCCTCGCCAACCCCGACGAGCAAGACGCGCAGTTGTGGGTGCGAGTCCCGGAGCTTGGCGGCGGCTTCG
>JABSRK010000375.1 GCA_013213915.1 Planctomycetota bacterium | reverse complement strand
CGCTGGGCGGCCCACGGTTCCCCCAGCTCAGGCCAGACATCCTCCGCCGCCAGATCGAACGCACGTCGGGCCGCGAATGCGCTCGCCTGGTGATGCCGCCCCCCACCGCTGGTGGATATGGACATGGTCACGATGACGTGGGGCCGAACCTCGCGAACCACCTTGACCACATCTCTCAGGATCTGCTCCTCTCCCCACTTTTCGAACGTCTCGGTGACGGAGAACGAGTAACCGAACTCGAAGGCGCGGGTGAAGCGCTGGCGCGCGCCGTCGTACAGATGGGCGGCACGAAGCTCCTCGGAGCGCAGCACTCCGATGGCCTCGAACAGCTCCTCACCGATCTCGTTCTGCCCCCCGTCGCCGCGGGTGATCGTCAACAACGTCACGTCGAATCCACGCCCGTGCTTGTAGTACGCAAGGAGGCTGTTGTCCTCGTCATCGGGGTGAGCGGTCACGACAAGCAACCGCCCTTCGGCCCCGATGCGCCGCAGTGCCAGCGCCAGCGCGCGAGCGGGATCGGTGGGCGCGGTGACGCTCTGCGCTGGGACGAGGGCGAGCAACGTGGTGACGAGGAGGGCGGCGCGCATCGTGTCAGTATGAACCAAGCGGGTCGGCGCGGCCAATCCAGGTACCATGCCCTGCCATGAGCATCGCGGACTGGGTGGTCGTCGCCGTCTTCCTCGGCTTCGTCATCGGTGACGGCGTCTTGAAGGCGCGGAAACACCAGACGGCCGCGGACTATCTGCTCGCGTCGCGCGGGGTCCCCTGGTGGGCCATGGGCCTCTCCGTCATGGCGACCCAGGCATCGGCCATCACCTTCGTGGGGACGACAGGCAAGGGCTTCACCTCCGGCACCGGGTTCGTCCAGTTCTACTACTTCCTCCCCGTGGCGATGATCATCCTGTGCGTCACGGCGGTGCCCTTCTTCCACCGCACGCGCGTGTTCACCGCATACGAGTACCTGGAGCAACGGTTCGGTCGCGGCACCCGCACTGCTGCTGCTGGGACGTTTCTCGTGCTGCGGTGTCTCTCCTTGGGCAGCATCCTCTCGGTCTCCGCGCGGGGGCTTGCGGAGTTCACGGGACAGCCATACGGCGTGATGGTGACGGTCACAGGCCTCGTCGCGGTCCTCTACACTTCGCTCGGCGGACTGAAAGCGGTGATCGCCACCGATGTCAAGCAAATGGCCGTGCTGGTTGCCGCCCTGATCGTCCTGGTCGTCCTGGTCTCGCAGGCGCTCCCGGATGACGTTGGCGTTGTCGGCGCCGTGAAGCTCGCTGACGCCGCCGGGCGCATGGAGTTCGCCAACACCAGCTTCGACCCCACAGAGAAATACACCATCTGGTCGGCGCTCCTCGGTGGCTCGATCATCTTCCTCGCGTACTTCGGCACCGATCAGAGCCAGGTGCAGCGGTACCTCGCTGGTCGATCGCTCAAGGACAAGCGTGGAGCGCTCATCCTCAACGCCGTCGCCAAGGTGCCGTTCCAACTCGCCATCTTGATGCTGGGCGTCCTCATCTGGGCCTGGTCCCTCTACGACCCCATGCCGCTGGTGATGCACTCACAGAGGCAGGCAGCGCCGGAAACGGCCGAGGACCTGAATCACGGCCAGAGCCTCCTCGCCGGCCGGAGGGGGCAACGCTGGCTGCAAAGCGGCACCGACGTCGATCGGGCGGCGTTCGTGACGAGCATCGGCGAGGTGGACGCGACACGCCGGAAACACACAATCAAGGGGGCGCCGAATCACGTCGTTCCGTGGGTCATGAAGCATCGGCTGCCCTCCTGGGGCATCACCGGGCTGCTGCTTGCCGGCATCCTCGCGGCGGCTCTCTCGAGCATCGACTCCGAGTTGAACTCCCTGGCCACCGTGGCGACCATCGACGGGCTGCGCCTCGACCCCCATGACCCGAACCAGGCGCAGCGCATCGTCAAGTGGACGCGGGGATTCACAGCCGCGTTTGGCGTCGCCGCCGCCAGTTTCGCGTACACGCTGGAGGACGCCGACGCGTTCATCGAGGTGGTCAATATGGTGGGTTCGTGGTTCTACGGCTCACTGCTGGGGGTGTTTTTGCTGGCATGGTTCGATCGCCGCGCCAACGGGCATGGCGCGGTGACGGGTTTGCTCCTCGGGATCGCCGCGGTTTTCGTCGCCGAGAAGGCGTTCGAGCTTGCCTGGCTGTGGCGCAATACTGTCGGCACCGGCGCCACCGTGATCGCCGGGTTCTGTGTCTCACGTGTGTTCCCTGACCGTTAGAATCCCGCCCATGGACCTCGAGACTCTCAAGGGGAAAGCCGCCCTGGAAGCACTCACACGCGTCGAGAGCGGGATGCGCCTCGGGCTCGGCACCGGCAGCACGGTCGCCCACTTCCTCAAGCACCTCGGCGAAGCACTCCGCGAAGGGCGCTTGAAGGACATCGTCGGCGTACCGACATCGGAGCGCACCGCATCGTCGTGCAAGGAGCTTGGAATCCCCACGGTGGCGTTGGAAGACCATCCCGATCTCGACCTGGGCGTCGACGGGGCCGACGAAGTCGACCCCTCCCTCGAGCTCATCAAGGGGCTCGGCGGCGCACTGCTGCGCGAGAAGATGGTCGCCAGCTCCTGCCGCCGCTTCGTTGTCATCGCCGACGAGACCAAGCGCGTCGCCAACCTGTTCGAACGCAGTCCCCTCCCGGTCGAAATCGTCCCGTTCGCATGGCGCGCACACCTCCCCTTCCTGCGGGACCTCGGCGCCGATCCGACCCTCCGCACGACATCCGACCACGAGCCGTACCGCACCGACAACGGCAACGTGGTCGTGGATTGCCGCTTCACTCCGGGTGCGCGCGACGCGCGCGAGATCGCACGGGCGCTCGAGGCCCGCCCCGGCGTCGTCGAGCACGGTCTGTTTCTCGGCATGGCCAACGAGGCCATCCTCGCAGCCGGCGACGCCATCGAGGTCATCGGACGCGAGCGATGACCGACCACGAGCGCGCGGCGGAACGTGAGCGCATGGTCGAACACCAGATCCGGCGACGAGGCATCGGAAATCCGCGCACGCTGCGAGCGCTGAGCACCGTTCCTCGGCACCTGTTCGTGCCTCCCGAGATCGCGAACGAGGCCTACGACGACGGTCCCGTTGGCATCGGCTGCGGCCAGACCATTTCGCAACCCCTGATGGTCGCGACCATGACCGACGCGCTTGACATCACCCCCGGCGATCACATCCTCGAGGTCGGCGTCGGGTCGGGATACCAGACCGCGGTACTGCTCGAAGTGGGCGCACGGATCACCGGAATCGAACGCCATGGAGCGCTCGCCCGGAACGCCGAGGCTCGCCTCCATGCGCTCGGATACGGAGACTTCGATATTCGCGTCGCCGACGGGTCGGTGGGGTGCCC
>JABSRK010000374.1 GCA_013213915.1 Planctomycetota bacterium | reverse complement strand
GGATGGTTCCCGCCAGACGTTCGGAACGGACTCCGTCTTCCTCAGCCTGTCGCTGTTCTTTTGAGCATCGACGCCGGCGTCAGGCGCCGTCACGGCATGATGGTGAACGAGAGCGGATTGGTCAGCGCGACCTGGCCTGCGGGCCCGAGGACCGCCCCCTGTACGTGGAATGGAGTGTTCGCCAGCGGCGGGAAGTTGGGGCAATGGACCGCGAGTCCCGCTCCTCCGTTGCCGTCGAGGACGCCCTGGAATCCGCTGAACACGGAGGTGAGGGGCGACGGATAGGAGAACGCGAAGACGCTGTCCATGTCGAGGGAGCAGAAGACCGTGGGCGTGGCGTTGAACCCCTGGTTCGTGGTGATGGAACCGGCGCAAAGGTAGCCGCCGCCGGGACTCGCTGGGTCCGTCAGGGAGAGCAACAAGGTCTGGCCGACCTGGGCGTTGTTCGCCGCAGAGAGCAACGGTTGGGCTGGGTCCAGGATGGTGATCGGGAACCACTCGGTGATGGGTGGGCCGGCGGGCCGGTACACCACCTTCAGGTAGTACAGCCCCGGTCCCATGCTCGTCGGCGCCGTCCAGGTCTGTGCGTGGGTTCCGTTGGGCCCGACGGTCGACAGCGCTTGAGCGCAGAAGACACTGGACGCGACCGGACCGCTTGGTGCCCCGGCGTGCACGGACGTGAAGACGCAACTGGTGAGGAAGGTGATGTTCACACCGTTGGATTCGGTGAGGGTGACCGACAGGGTGCCGCCCACCGGGAGGGGGTCGGGCGACATCTGGAGCGCCACCCCCTGAGAGAAGACGGCGGATGAAAGCACGCAGAGGACCACGGCGCAGCGCTTCATGAGATCTCTCCAGTGACCATGGGGTGGCGGTCGGCGGGGATCCGCAGACCACCCCGATTCCATCACGCTGGTCGATCCACAGCAATCCTCGGCTTCGTCGCAAGACGGGATCGCGTCTCTCGCTCTACGGGAGGAAGATCACGCCGGTCTGCTCATCGACCACTTTTCCCTGGGCGCCGACCGTGAAGTTGGACGTGATCAGGCCCGTAGCGCCTTCGAACTGGCCGGTGCCGGCGGTGATCTCCCAGATCACCGCGCCGTGCTTCACATCGGATTCGGGTACCTCGCCAAGGTGCCCCGCGCCGACGGTCTCGAAGGTGAACCCGTGTTCGCGACCGAAAGTGACCCGGCCGGATTCCTCGAATGTGCCCTCGCCCGTGGCGGTGACGGTCGAGGTGAACATGGCGGCGCCACCCTCGAGGGGTTCTCGCGAGCCGTCGATCCCCGTGTCCGAGACCATGGACGTCACGCACGAACTCGGGGCGAGGGACGAGACGGCGAGGACTTTTTCGGTGTCATCCCGCGGTTCGGCGGTTCCTTCGAAGCGCAAAGCGTAGATCAGCTTGTTCATGAATCGGCCTTTGTGCTGTCCAGATGTGACCGACCCGGTGGAGAGAGCGTAGTCGGATCGTTGAGGTCGAACCGTCGGCAAGGGGCGAGCGATGCGTTCGCGGGCGCCGCGTTCGAAGAGAGCCAGCGAGCGGATTTGAACCGCTGACCTGTGGTTTACGAAACCACTGCTCTACCACTGAGCTACGCTGGCTGATCGGGGTCCTCGTCCCCGATGCGCATAGGATGCAACGCGATCCGGGGGAGGACAAGGTGCGTCCGGGGCTTGTGGCGCCGAGGACGGGAGACTACGCGGCGGGCAGCGCCTCGACGAGGCGGTGCAGGCGCCGCAGCAGGTCGAACGGATCGAGGGGCAGGGGGATCAACGAGAAGATGTCGAGATCTACCTTGGCCTTGTTGAAGAGGTTTCGCTCCGGGCGATCGGCGCAGGCGAGGACGTGGACGTCCCGGTTGGCCGTGCGGATCGCCTCGATGAACGGGTCGGTGCCGGATCTGCCGCGTCGGTAGTCGACGATCACGGCCGCCGGTACTCCGCCGTCGCTGATGAGGTCCAGCAGGCGGTCCCGTTGGACCGGAACGCCGCGAACGGACGGGAAGATCTTGAGCGCGGTGCGCACCTGGTCGCGCAGTGACGGCTCTTCGATGCCCACGAGGATGTTGTGCATGCTGTAGGATTCCGCACTGTTCCTTTCGGCCATGGGCGGGATATCCCTGAGGGCGGCGGTTGAGCGGACAGTTCAGGTTGGGACTGGACGAGGCCGGCTACGGACCCCGGCTGGGTCCTCTGGTGGTTGGTTGTGTACGGATACGCGGCACACGGGCGGGGATCCGCGAGGTCTTCGCGCGCCAAAGCCGCGTGCTCCCCAAGGTTCAGGACAGCAAGAAGCTGTACGCGGGGACACTCGCACCGCTGGAGACGGTTGCGCTCGCAGCCCGTTCCGTAGTGATGGGGAAGCGCCCGCGCACCCTGGCTGAGTTCCTCGGCCGCGTCCCCGATCGGCTCTCGGAACACCCGTGGTACGGACGGCTGGAACTTCCGCTGCCGCTCGCCGCCGAGCCGGGGCGCGTTGATGGGGCCGCCGATCTGTTGCGGCGTCGTCTCGAACGACATGGTGCCGTACTCGACATGTGCGAGGCGCGCCCGATGCTCGAGGGCGAATTCAACGAGCGGTTGCTCATCTCAGGCAACAAGGCGCATGTCGAGTTGGGAGTGCTGGAGGCGCTGCTCCATGATCACCTTCCAGCGGGAGAGAGCGGAGAGGTTCTCTGCGACAGACTCGGTGGCCGGAAGATGTACGGTGACTGGCTGCTCGGCCAACTCCCGTTCTGGCAGATCGAGGTGGAGGAAGAACGGCAACGGCGCTCCGCGTATACGGCACGGCAGGGCGAGACGGAGCTCAGGTTTCGGTTCCTCGTGGAGGGCGAGGATCATGAAGTGGAGATCGCCCTCGCGAGCTGTCTGGCCAAGTACGTTCGCGAGGTCATGATGGCGCTGTTCAACCGCTATTGGGGGAAGCGGCGGAACCACATCACGCCGACGGCGGGCTATTGGCAGGACGCCGGCCGCTGGCTCGAGGCCATGGCCGGTGACGCCGCGTTCGAAGCCAGCAAGGACAGGCTGATCCGCCGGCGCTGAGCCGGGGGTGTGGCGCGTTCGCGCTCGTCGCTCAGTACGGCTTGAGCCCGTTTCGCGCCTTCTTCAGTTGCTTCAGGGCCGACTTCTTTGCCTTCTCTGGCCCGAGTTCGTTCCACAAGAAGACGTTCTTCTTGTGCTTGAAGACGTACCAGTGGGAGAAGAACCGCTCCGTCTTCGACATGCCACTGTTGATGCCGGTGAACGTCACCAACGTGGATTTTTCGCCTCGGAACGGGACCTTCTCCTTGGTCTCGAAATCCTTCACGTCATCCCAGCCCTGACGCAGGTTGCGCTGGGTCGCGTCGATGACTTGGCGCAGGGTTCCCGATGTCGTAAGCGACTGCAGGA
>JABSRK010000373.1 GCA_013213915.1 Planctomycetota bacterium | reverse complement strand
CTCGTCCTCCTCGTCCTCCTCGTCCTCCTCCTCTTCGGCTGCGCGACCCACTCCCAGCGAGTTGGACAAGACCGCCTCCATGACGACATCGCGGCTGCTTGCGCGGGCAAGGTCGTCGTCTCGGTCCTCGCCGTTTCCCTGGACGACGGGCGGACTGTCTTCGCGCGCCAGCCCGAACTGCTCATGCGTCCCGCGTCGACCATGAAGCTGCTCACCACGGCGACCCTCTGCGTCCGCCGACCGGACCTGGAACTGCTCACCGCGCTGGAGGCGCGCGACACGGATGGCGGCGCCTTGCGCCTGGTGGGAGGGGCTGACCCCCTGCTCTCGGGACAGGATCTCAGCGACCTCGTCGCCCGCATCCACCGCGAGGGTGTCCGGCATGTGACGGTGCTGGCGTACGTGGACCCCCTATCGGGCCAGCCGCGATTCGGCCAGGGGTGGATGTGGGACGACGAGCCTGGCGCGTTCATGCCACACCTCTCGGGCCTGACCGTTGACGGCGGCACCGTGGAGATCGTGGCCCGCGGCACGCGCACGGGTGTTGCGGCAGCCTACTCGCCGAAATCAGCGCACACACCCATCGTGGTCCGCCCGGCGAAGGGTCCGCTGCAGATCACCCGCGACTGGCGGGCAGGCAAGAGCACGGTGACCATCACCGGGAGTCTTCCCGTGGGGGCGGAGCGGCGGCGAACCTTGTCGGTACCAGACTCGGCGCGACACACCGCCGAGGTGCTGAAGCAGCTCCTCGTGGACGCAGGGATCGCCGGGCGTGACCTCCTCGTGCGCACCGCCGGCGACGCCGATCGCTGGCAAGCCCGGCATCGCGTCGAACAACGCCATAGCCTGCCCTCGCTCCTGGAGAAGGCCAACAAGGCAAGCGACAACTTGACTGCAGAGATGCTGCTGCGGCATCTCGGAGCAACGGAAGGCATGACCATCGGCACCGTCGCCAGCGGGCACGCCGTCGTCCGCGATCACCTGGCCGCCCTCGGCATCCCGGAGAAGGGGTATCGCCTCGCGGACGGATCCGGTGTTTCCCACTACAACCTGGTCAGCGCCGACCTGCTCGTCCGGTTGCTGAGCGCCGCCTCCCGCGCGGGGAATCCCAGCCGCGATCTGCTCCTCGACAGCCTCGCCGTCGCCGGCAAGGACGGCACCCTGGCCACCCGCATGGGTGGCACGGCCGCGGAGGGGGTCGTACGCGCCAAGACCGGCACCGTATCCGCCGTCTCTACACTCGCCGGCTACTTGGTGACCGCCGACGGTGAACCGCTCGCGTTCGCCATCTTGTGCCAGAACTTCGTCGGCTCGGCCAGCCCGTGGCGGACGCTGCAGGACCGGATCTGCCTCGCCCTCATCGCCGGTCAGGGACCCTGGGAAAACACGCGGCTCCGCTCCAGTTTGCACGCCGATCCGCTCGATAATGAGAGCGGGAACGGCGCCCCTCCGAGACGGGAACGGCGCCCATGATCGAAAAACGGGACCAGGACGAGCGCCCCTGCGACCCTCGGGTTGCGGGGGCCTTTTATTGCCTACCCCAACACCCGGGAGAGCCACGTCCCGGCGTCCGCCTGGGATGACGTCCGCCGTATCGCGCGCGCGACGACCGCATCCAGAAACCGGCGCAACCGATCCGCGTCGTCGAGCCCCGATTCGTCCTCGATGGGGAGGTCCGGGAGATCGACCAGGAGCCGGGACACATACAACCCGGGACCGACCCCCCCGGCGCCCGGACGAGGCGTGTCTCCGAGGCCACAAGACGGCGACCGCGCCTTCACTACGTGGCCGTCCACGCCCCATTCCGCCAGGGCGCGGATGCGATGGCGCGCCGCCACGAGCAACGGGGTCTGGACATCCGCTCCGCCCTCCACGCGCGCCACGCGTACGGGATCGTCAGCCACCACCTCGATGGCCGGACGAGGGACGCCGAGGCCGGCTTCGACTTCGGGACACACCGGGATCCACTCGACATGGGGAGCGAGGACGTCCCGGGCCACGGCGTGGGCCTTGTGCCCACCGTCGTAGCGAACGCGGTCGCCGAGGAGGCAGGCGCTGATGGCGATACGGGGACGGAGGACGCTGCTCACGTCTCCATCATGCCCTCATCAGCTCGGGATCAGAAGATGGCGCGACGAACCGGCGTCGTGGCGAGGACCCCGCCCTGCCCGTCGAGGGCGACGCCGAGGCCGTCAACGCGCGTGCCGGCTGGGAACGTCACCGAACCGGCAGGCAGCGTGAAGTCCACCGCCGGGAACACTCCAGAGACCGGCCACGACCAGTGCATCGGGTTGCCCGGCGCGACAGGGGAAGCGACGCACTGAAAGGTCAACCCGTCCGCCCACAAACCGGCTGCAGGACCCGATCCAGGCACCCCGAAGGCCGCAAAGGACAACAGGCAGAACCCCTCCCTGGCCCCGACGGGGACGCGGTCAAGGCCGACCAGGCCGTCTCCCGTGCCCCCGCCGGACGTGCTCATACGAAGGTCGAACGGAGCGCCGACAGCAGTGGGAACGGCCCCAAGGACCGCCAGGGAGTAATCCACATCGACGGCGCTTGTCTCCACGTGGCCGTCCTGGTTGATGTCCGCCGCCACGACGCGGATCTCCCACGTGCCGGCGGCGGGCCAGGGCACGGCCACACACTCTTCGGTGTTGATCGTGTCACGAGCGCCTCCAGCCGCCGACCACACACCGCCGTCGAGGCCCCAGTTTCCGTGATACACGACGCCCGTCGGGCTCGTGATCACCAGGTCCAGGTCATTCACACGATGCAGGTTGGCGCTGGTCGTACCGGCCGGGTCGGCCCACACGAGCGCGACGCGCAGCTCGGGCCGCCCCGCCTGCACCGTCACCCATCGCGTGGATGTCTGCAGGTTGACGAGGAGGTCAGACTCATCGACCCAGTGGATCACGTCTCTGTGCGCGTGGAGCTTCTCCAGGTCGGGGCGCCCCCACCCCTGCCGCGTCCGCGCACGATTGTGTGCGCCGCCAGTGAAATCCCACGGCGTCGCCGAGGCGAAGAGCAGCGCCCGGACCAGCGTGTCGCTGGGGCGGCTGTCGAACACCGTCGCACCGGTGGCATTGCCGAAGATACCGGCATGCCACATCTCGTGAATCAGCCCGACGCACCCGGCCACGATGGGCGTCGCGCCGCTCGTGCCACCGAACGAACTCGTGTACCCAGCGCCGGATGTGGTCGTGTAGATCGCGTCGTAGAACGCAGCCACGTTGGGCTTCATGCGCCCGTCTGCCGCCGGGCCGATGCTCGCGGTGGTCCAGGCGTCGTCACCATCAAAGAGGGTGTTGTAGTGGCTGATGCCACCGACGCTGATCACGTTCTTGGCCCACGCCTCCGGGCGCGAAGCGGTCGTACCCGTGTTGCTCTGGGACTGCAGGTG
>JABSRK010000372.1 GCA_013213915.1 Planctomycetota bacterium | reverse complement strand
CCCTTCTCGAACTTGGCCTGGAAGGCCTCGTCCATCTCTTTGGGGTTGGCGCAGTGGGGCCACATGTACATGCCCGCACCAAGGCCCTGGCCGCGCAGGAAATCCATGAGCGCGTCCTCGTTGCCGACCGCCTTCCAATCGTTCCGATGGTGGCCGATCACCATGTGGAATACGAAGCTGATGATGAACACAGCGACGGCAGACGCGAGGATGGGGAGCCAGAAGTCAGTGATGCCAATTTCCATCTGCAGCCTCCTTTGACGATCGATGGGCAGAGTAGCTCAGCACCACCGGGATGTCGACGCAAGGCGGGAGGCTGGGGTGCGGGCTACAGCACGCCCCATTGCAGCGTCAGCGTATGCCCTGACTGTTCTTCCGTCGCGCGTTAGGTTAGTCGCCGGTTGCGCCGCGCTCCGGGGTACGTAGCGTGCCAACGCTCATGGATTCGCTCACCGTCGATCACCCGGATGTCACCGCTGCCTTGCGGGAGCGGTTTGGGCTCGGCGACTTCCGCCCCCGTCAGGCGGAGGCGGTCAGCGCCGTCCTGGCTGACCGTGACGTGTTGCTGACCATGCCGACCGGAGCCGGCAAGTCACTGGTGTACCAGTTGCCTGCCGTCGTCATGGAGGGCACCACCCTGGTGGTCAGCCCGTTGATCGCGTTGATGAAGGACCAGGTCGATCAATTACAGGCGAAGGGCATCGCGGCGACCTTCGTGAACTCGTCGATCTCTTCGGGCGAGCGGCGACATCGGCTCGATCAGGTCGCTGCCGGACAGATGGACCTGTTGTTCGTTACTCCCGAACGCTTCCGCAGTCCCGTGTTTTGCGAACTCCTGCCGCGCCTACCGATCGCGCGTATGGCTGTGGACGAGGCCCATTGCATCAGCCAGTGGGGGCACGACTTTCGCCCGGACTATTCGCGCTTGCGTGCCTACCGCTCGCGGTTGGGCGACCCGCCGCCGCCTTGCATCGCGCTCACGGCGACGGCGACGCTGGCGGTTGCAGACGACATCGTCGACAAGCTGGGGTTGCGCGATCCGGTTGTCATCAGAACGGGCATCGAGCGCCCGAACCTCTTTCTCGCGGCGCGGCAGGTCAACGATGCGGACGAGAAAGTCCGGTGTATCGCTGATCGCATCGCCGGCATCGACGGTGCCGGCATCGTCTACGGGACGCTCATTCGAGACCTCGAAGCGTTACACGGGGAGTTGAGGCGTCGGGGGATCAAGGCCTTGGTCTACCACGGCAAGCTCTCGCCAGAGGAGCGGCGTTCCATGCAGGACCGCTTCATGTCGTCGTCAGGGGAGGTGGTCCTGGCGACCAACGCTTTCGGGATGGGCATCGACAAGGCGGACATCAGGTTCGTGCTTCACGCCCAGCTGCCGCGCACCCTCGAAGCATGGACGCAGGAAGTCGGTCGCGCTGGCCGCGACGGATTGCCGTCGTTCTGCGAGCTGCTGTATCTCGAGTCAGACGTCTCGATCCAGCAGAACTTCATCAAGTGGGCGAACCCGTCGCGGGAATACGTCCTCGGCGTCTACGAGACCATTCGTGGTTGGGGCGAGCGCATCCAGACCAAGGACCTGGACGATCTGCGCGCTGAGCTCCTCTACAAGGATCGTCACGACAACCGGGTACAGATCAGCCTCAACTGGCTGGAGGTGCTGGGGGTGGTCGGAGGTTCGTTCGAGGACCACGATCTGCGTATCGTCGAGGAACTCGACCCCGCGGGGCTGCCCTCGTCTGTGGGGAGCGAGGACAAGCACCGCTCCGACCTGGAAGGGCTCCTGGAGATGGTGCGGTTCGCGAATGACCGCGACACGTGTCGCCGCGCGGCTCTTGCGAGCCACTTCGGATTGGAGGCTCTCGAATCTTGTGGCGCGTGTGACGCGTGCGTAGAGGCAGAAGAGTGGCTTGCTGGGGGAGCCCGGCCCCGCCCTGTCGATACAGCTGTCGGAGAGGTGCGGGAAGCGGGCGACGAGCCATTTCAGCGGGGTGACTGGGTTGAGATCGACGGCCGACATCTCGGGCAGGTCATCCGTGTGGACGGTGAAGGCAAGCGGGTGACGTTGGTGGTTGAGGATGCAAGGGACCTGAAGCGTCGGACCATCGACCCGGGACGTCGTCGCGTTCGGCGCATTGATCCTTGATTGCGACAATTGCCAACTGAACGCGCTCACCCGGAATATTCCGCAAGTCGTCCGTCATGCTTCACAGTGGGCGGGGACAGGCGTAGACTCCCGCGCGACAAGGTTCACCCCAGATGCTTTGCCCCCAATGCAGACAATCTCTCGTCATCGTGGAGTGCGACCACGTCGAACTGGACGTTTGTTTTGACGGACACGGGATCTGGTTCGACGCGGATGAGTTGCGCCAACTCTTTGAGTTGGCCGGCGCGGCGGGGAACGGGTCGGGCTTGGAAGCTCGGTTCGCGCATCTCCCCGCGCACGCCGGGCCGAAGCGCCGGTGTCCGCGCTGCCGAGCGAGGATGCGGCATGTAGAGGCCCCGGGTTCATCCGAACAGGTGATCTTGGATGAATGCCCCAGGGGGCACGGACTGTGGTTCGACGACGGAGAGCTCCACGAGGTGCTGTCGTCCGAACTGGACGAGGGCGATGAAGTGCTCGTCACCATCAAGCGTTACCTGGGTTCGTTCTGCGAGCCTCGGAAGGAGGAAACACCAGATGGATAGTGTTCTCTATCTGCTGGAGGGCTGGGTTCCCGTCGGCATCGTCTGCGGGCTCATTGTCCTGGCCGTCTTTTGGTTCATCGCGATCTACAACGGCCTTATCCGGCTGCGCAACCAGAAGGACAACTCGTGGTCGCAGATCGACGTGCAGCTCAAGCGTCGTCACGACCTGATCCCGAACCTGCTCGAGACTGTGAAGGGCTATGCCAAGCACGAAAGCGAGACCCTCGAGAAGGTGACCGCGGCGCGCAACATGGCCATGGCGGCGCGGGGTCCGGGGGAGGCAGGAAAGGCCGAGGGAATGCTGGGCATGGCGCTCAGCGGCTTGTTCGCCGTCGCCGAGTCCTACCCGGATCTCAAGGCAAACCAGAACTTCGGGCAGCTCCAGGAAGAGCTGGCCTCCACGGAGAACAAGATCGGCTTCGCGCGTCAGGCGTACAACGACGC
>JABSRK010000371.1 GCA_013213915.1 Planctomycetota bacterium | reverse complement strand
GGAAGAGCTGATGACGACCGCGCCAGGGCTGAGGACGACGTTCCCCGCGCGGGCTGAACTCGGTAGTCGGTTTCGCTCGATCGTGTCGCCAGTGCGGATGTCAAGGCGGTGGATCTCGGTCCTCGGCCCGGTTGTCGTGAAGACGAGTTCCGTGCCCATGACGGCGGCCTGCCCTCTCAGGGAGCCGGTCAACCGGGAGGTCCAACGGACGCGGTATTCGTCCGTGTCCAGCGCCATGAGCCCGGGGCCGCTGAATACCAGCAGTCCCTCGTGGACACCGACGAAGCAGTTGTTGTTGCTGCTCATCGCTCGCGTCGACAGAGGGATGCTCTGCAAGGCGCCCGTGCGGGCGTTCGCCGCGTACAGACGCCGAGAGTCGCTTGGCGCGAAGAACACCGTGTCGCCGTGCACCGCGGGCCGCGAGATCTGCCAGGTAGGCTCGGGCTGGGTCACGTAGCGACGGCGTCCCCAGCCTTCGAAGACGTACGGGAGCGGGTCCTGATCGTACGCCGACTGCCACACGCTCGATCCGGTCGCCGCGTCCACGGCGCAGAACACACCCATGTTCGTTCCGTAGTACAGCACGCCCTTGTGCTCCGTAACGTGGCCGGGCACGCAGGCGATGCGTGGGTTGCCGCCGCGACTGAGGGCCGTTTGTCCCGCGCCCGTGTATGTCTTCCAGCGCAGCCTTCCCGTATTGCGTTCGAATGCGCAGAGCCAGTGGTGGAAGATCCCCTTGAGGATCGTCCCCGCGGCGTACACGGTGTCTCCCACGATGACGGGGGGCTGATTGATGCTCAGCGTGCGTAGAAACGCCGTTTCGTTGTCATCGCGTCCCTTGGGCGCGGCATGGGACCATCGGGTCCGTCCCGTCTTCTTGTCGACGGCGATGAGCTTGTGCGAAGGGACCGCGCGCCACCGCCGGCTCCAGTAGTGCTCGATCAGGGGGTCGCCGTTCAGGTACGCGAAGACGAGGTCGCCGTTGACGACGACGTGGTACTTGAGCGAGTAGTTCGGACGGCCTTCGAAGTCGGATTGCGGGCTGCGGACGGCGGGCCAGATGTCGGTGCCCGTAGGCAGCCGGCGGGCGCGTAGCGAGAGTCCGTCGCACGCATAGACGACCTCGCCATCGACGGCGGGGACCACGGGGAAGCGTTGTCCCGAGTCCTCGTCGTCATAAGACCGCCAGTCTCTGCTGTTGTCGTTGTGGCTGATGGTCCGCTTCCACGCTCGGCGTTCCGAGAGATTCAGCGGCCCGAGGGGTGAGGGCACGCGCGTCTTCTTGCCCGCTGAGAGCTCCTCGATGAACGTCGAGACTTCGACCCGTTCTCCTCGAACCGCGATCTTCTGGCCACGGAATCCCGTGCGGGATGCGCTCGCGAATGCGCGCAGTTCATCCACGCGATCGGTGCCCCAGAGGGCCCAGGCCTCGCGTACTGCGAGCTTCGCGTCATTGTTGATGGTCCGCAGGGCTTGCACGGAGACGCGCGCCTCGTCGAAGCGACCGGCCTCGAGCAGGAGGTCCATCAGCGCGACCTGGGCGCGCCGACCGCTCGGCGTCAGGGCGAAGCGCCGCGCGCATTCACGCAGGTCTGCTTCATCGGCGTCGCGGATCGCGCTGGCCAGCATGCGTTGCGCGCGGGGCTCCATGAGCTGGCGGTAGCGTGCGATACCGTCGTCCGGCAGACCCTGGATCAGGTCCATGATGTGCGAACGAACGCCCTGAAATCGATCTCCCGCGACGACAACACGCTCGATTTCGGTGTCGGAGCGCGGCGCGCGATGGATGGCCACGACCTTGGCTGCGCCACCCTCGAGGACCGCCTGCCAGATGGCGATGGCACGGTCGAGGTCGTCACGCTCGAGGGCCGCCCGCGCCCGGAACAGTTTGTCGCGCACGGTCGGATCGTTGGGGACGGAGAGCCTGTTCGCGTGGACCTGGGCGCCGACCTGTCCAAGGGAGCAGAGCAGCATGAAGACGAGGCCCAGGCATTGGTTGCGCGGCGTTCGTATCACGTCCACATATCTTACACGTGGACGGATGCCCAGACTGGCCAATGATCGCTTCTGGTACCGCGAGGATCAGGGCGCGGGTTTCTTGCGCGCAGCGAACAACGTGTCCACCTTCTCCTCGTCGATGAGGTCGTTCCACCAGGTGACGGTTTCGACCTCGACCTGGTCGAAGACAGATGCGAGCGTCGCTTCGAAGGTCGGATTTGGAAACGTGGACCACACCGCAAGGACGCCGCCTGGGTGCAGGTGCTCGGCGACTCCGCGCAGTCCGTCGGCTGTGTAGAACGCGGCGCTCGAAGGCTCGAGGGGCTCGTCCGGTGCGTGGTCCACGTCAATGAGAATCATGTCGGCGGGGTGCTCGACCGGGCCGAGCAGGCGCGCATAGATGTCACCCTTGGTCAGCAGGAATCGTCCGTCGGACGCGAGCACGTTGCCGGTGGGGAGCCACCCGTTGTCGAGCCACGCGATGACGGGATCGAGTAGCTCCACGACCTCGACCCGAGCGACCCGATGCGACTGCAACGCTTCTTGCGCGGTGTACCCGAGTCCGAGCCCGCCAACGAGCACGGAGATCTCGTCGCCGTCGTGCATGCGCAGCCCCATCTCCGTCAACGCGCGTTCCGACTCGGTGTGATAGCTGCTCATGAGGAACACGTGGTCGAGCGTAACTTCGGTGACGATCGTGCCGGGACGTGACAGGAGCTCTCGACGTCGCAGGCAGAGCTGGCCGAGCGACGTGTCCTGGAGGTCGAGGATCTCGAAGATCGGGGTCAGGGGCAGCTCCTGTCCATGCGTGTTCTAGCGCAGACCGTCGAGCGCCTTTGTGTACTCGTCGACACGACGGCGCAGCACTTCGAGGCGTCGGTACGCGTCACGTCCCGGTTTCTGGTCAGCGCCGTCCACCATGGACGCGAGGTAGCGGACCTGGTCCAAGAGCATGGGGGTGGGGTAGGGCATGCCGCGGGCGGTGATGACCTTCGATTGGAGGTCCAGCAACACGGGGCCGGGCTTTTTGGTCGCGGCGACGGTGCGGCGCAAACGAGTTCCGAGCTCGTTGGCGTCGGCCGAGAGCCTGGCGACTTCGATGATGAGGGCCTCCTGGGCCGCCAGGTCCTCGACGGTGACGCCATCCGCCGCCACGCGGGGGTCC
>JABSRK010000370.1 GCA_013213915.1 Planctomycetota bacterium | reverse complement strand
TTTCCTGTGGAACTGCCGCGGCGCCTGATTCGCATGTTCACGTTTGCGGAAGAACGCGTGCTCGATCAGTTTGTCGGTTCGGGTACGACGCTGCTCGCTGCGCGCGAGCTCGGGCGCGAGGGCATCGGCGTCGATCTGGATGCGTCGGTCGAACCAATCATTCGCGAAAGGGTCGGGGCCCTCGAGGTCCTCCATCGCGAGGAGGCCGCGCCTGAAACGGTTCCGGCCGATGCGGCGGTCTTCGGATCCGTCGTGCGCAAGCAGGGGCGCCTGGATGTGGTGACGGGTCCTAATGCGTTCCGGACACAAAGCGGTCGCGACGTGGTGCTCCTCGGGACGCGTCCGCTCGCGGACCAGGAGGACGCGGCGGCTGCACGCCTGCAGGCCATACTCTCACGCCGGTCTTTCTTGCTCACGGACGCGTCCCGAGGTCCGCTTGGTGATGGAGCGTCGTCGGCTTACGTGCACCTGAGCGACCGCACCTTCGTCAACAGCCGGCTGATTCGCGAAGGGCTGCTCGGCGCGGACGTGGATGTGGATCATCCCCATCGCGCCAAGTTCATGAAGGAAGCGGGCGCGGAGTGACGGGGTAGGGCGCAGGTCGCCCAGGAACCGCTCCCTGCGCTCACTCTGGCCACCGCCTGGTGCCTATTCCTCGTTCTTGGGTGGGTCCCCTGGCCCCGCGACGTCGAACTCCGGGTCTTCCGTTTTTGGCTGCTCTGCCGGTTCGGGAGCGGGCGACGGATCGGGTTCGGGTGCCGGCTCGGGAGCGGGCGACGGATTGGGTTCGGGTGCCGGCTCGGGAGCGGGCGACGGATTGGGTTCAGGTGCCGCGTCGATTACCGGCGGTTGCTCCGGCGCCGCCTCGGGAGGCTCATCACCGATCCCGGCGCTGGCCAGCGCCTTGCCGAAGTTGCCCAGCCCGCCCCGGGATGTGGTCACGCGGGGTGTGCTGTCCGCTGGATCGGGACGTCCGCCACCACCTGGGTCACGCCGGGGAGGGCGGTCACCGTCGTGACGACTGCGCCGGGGTCCACCGCCTCCCCGTCCGCCGCCACCGCGGGCGTCCCCGCCACGTCCACCGTCACGGGTATCGCGGCGCGGTGGACGGTTGCCGCGGTCTCTGCGTGGCGGCCGGCCTTCGCCGCCGCCTTCGCCCTTGCGTCCGGCGCCGCGTTGTGGGCGCCGTCCCTCACGCGTGCGGATGACGCGCAGGTCGATGCCCTGCTTCACGGCGTCTTCCCACACGACATCCTCCATGAGCCCGTCCAGTTGGTTCTCTCGGATGACCACCCCCGCCAGCTCGATGCTGCGACGGACCTCGTGGTCCTGATCCTTGAGGTGGCTTGCCGGGACCGTCGTTGGGGACGTGTTCACGTAGCGGTTTCGCGCTGTCGCGAGAAGTGGCCACACGGTAGCGAGGGTCGGCGCGCGGGAGATCGCAGCGGGCGTGCTGAGGATATAGCCCGCGACGTCGCGCGGACGCACCTGTTGGGCTCCACCCGACTGGGGGACGTCGATCCACGCGCGTGTCGGGTTGCGCTTGTAGGCCTCCAGGCACGACGACACGAGCGCTTCGCGCAGGTGCAGGGAGGCGTGGGGGATGTGCCCGGCATGGAAGGCCTGCTGCGCCAGCAGGTACTGGCGTGTGCTGACCGTCCCCTCTCCGAGGAACGGCTTGAGCGCCCGCGCGAGCACGCCGTCGAACAGGCGGTACGGGTGGGCGTATGGGAGGCGGTTGAGGCGCCGACGCCGCTCCTCGATGAGGCGCGCACCTTCGACGATCTCGGACATGGCGCCGAACTGAACGCCCCGCTGGAACCGAACGTAGGGTCCGGCCATCCGCTGCAGGTGCCGGTCCTGATTCAGGAAGTCCTGCAGGCTATGGGGTGCTCGTCCGTCGCGGACGTCGCGGAACGACGACATCCAGTGCATGAACTCCATGGGCCCATCGAGCGTCACCACGGAACAGACGCGCTCGCGGGACATGGATTCTTCCGAGCCCTCGTAGACGTGGCCGACCGTCACGTCCGGGCGGAATTCGCGGAAGTACGCCATCGAGATCACGCCGAGCATGGGGAACGAGCGCGAGCCGTAGGTCACGTCCATGTGGACGGTGTCGCCGTCCTTGGGGAGCTCGGCGATGCTGCGCACCGCGGCCATGAAGCTGCGGCCTTCGGTCGGGTTCGAGATGAACTCGCAGTGCACTTCGGCGATGCCGAGAGCGGCCTGCAGGCGCTCCGCAAGGGCGGACATGGCGTCGCGGTCGGGGCGCCGGGACTGCACTTGCGACAGGATACGGTCCGAGAGGGAGCGCAGATCGGGCTCGTGGTGCTTGATGGGGACAGACGATGCTGCGGGTTCCGGCGTCGCCTCCGGCTCAGCCGGCTGAGCCGCTTCGGCTGCGGGTTCCGCCGTCGCCTCCGGCTGCTCCGCTTCGGCTTCGGGTTCCGGCGTCGCCTCCGGCTCAGCCAGCTGCTCCGCTTCGGCTCCGGGTTCCGGCGTCGCCTCCGGCTGCTCCGCTTCGGCTTCGGGGGCAGGCGCTTCGCCCTCCGCCGGAGCTGAGGCGTCCGCGTCGTTGTCAGGGCCCGGCGGAGCTTCGTCTGCAGGCTTGGGCTCCTGGATCAACGGCGCGGTCTCCTTTACCGGTGCTTCGCACTCGGAGTTGGGAAGGAGATCGAGAAGGCGATCGAAGTAGGCGCCGGGTGTGCCGACGAGGTGCAGCTTGTCGCACTGCAGGGCTCGGGCGAGTTCGATTCCGAGGTGCGACGTCTCGACGATGCGCTCGCCTCCAGGGAGGCGGAACCGGGCGGCCTGGTGTCCGCGGCGCTCTTCGCCTTCGGCGGCGCCGCCCAGCATGGAAATCAGTAGTGTGCTCATCCCGAGTCTCCGGGAGGGATGGCCGTAAGCCATCGACAGTTTCGTTAGGGGAAGGTGTTCGGCCCTCGAGGCCGGTAGCGATACCTCGATGGTAGGCGGCCCGTCAGATCGTGTCTACTGATACGCGGCTGCTGCTGCGTCGGACCAGCCAGAGAGTTCCGAGGCCGAAGGCGAACATCCCGGCGGAAAGGACCTGTCCCATACTGAAAGGTCCGAGGACCGGTCCCAGGTGGGCGTCAGGCTCGCGGACGAACTCGACCAGGAATCGGATGGCGGCGTATCCCGTGAGGAAGCAACCCGCCAATCGCCCATTCGGCTTGAAGAACGCGCGGTTGCGACAGGTCCAAAGGACCAGAAACAGGAGCACCCCTTCGAGCAGTCCTTCGTAGAGCTGGGACGGATGTCGGGGCTGCGCGTCCGCTCGGGGAAACACCATTGCCCACGGGACGTTCGTTGGCTTGCCCCACAGTTCACCGTTGATGAAGTTGGCGCAGCGCACAAGGAAGATGCCGGGACCCGCCGATGCCACGCAGGCGTCCAG
>JABSRK010000037.1:11139-17300 GCA_013213915.1 Planctomycetota bacterium | reverse complement strand
CCGTCGATGCGCCACTCGCCGTTCTTGTCAACGACTGCGCGTGCCTCGACCTTCTTGGCAAACGGACGGGTGCCGGACACCACCGCGCCCTCGGCGGGTGCGCCGGACGTGTCGGTGCACGTCCCGGCGAGGAAGCGACCGATCTGCATGCGGAAATCGTTCTGGAGGTGCTCGTCCCGCTCCTTCAGCATCACGCGATGCTCCTCGAGGGGCACGTGGCGCTCGTGCGTGAGGTTGAAAGAAAACGCGCCCGTCCAGAGGTCGGAGAGTTCGTAGCGCCCGTCCTCCCCTGTAACGATGATCTTGGTTTCCTGCTGGCCGATATTGAACCCTGGTGGGAACCAGGCGTCGGCGAAGGGCGGCACGGCGACCTCGATGCGCACGCCGCCGATGGGGACGTCATTCTCGTCGCGCACGACACCACTGATGGAACCACCACGCGTCAGGCTCACGGCGACGTTGTCGCGCAGTTCTTCCGGACCGACCCTGAAGGACTCGGAGACGCCGATGCCATATCCATCGCGATGCGCGACGATGATGTGGTCCGCGTCAGTGCCAAGGTCGCCGACGAGGAACTGCCCATCGGCTTGCGTGCGAAACTCCTCCTGGCCCCGGATCTGACTCATGAGCGGGTTGCGGCGGGCGACAAAAACGCGGGCATTCTCGATCGGGTTGCCGTCCGGGTCGTACACGACACCCGCGGCCCGCCCTGCTGGATCGAGGTAGAACGAAAACAGGTTGCCCTTCTTCGCGTCGTAGTCGTCACCAACCCCGATCACCGTCGGCGCGCGATGAGCGGTAAACCCGTCCGCACGGAAGGTGAAGATCTGCGTCCCTGGCTTCAGCCCCGTCACGCGGAAACGCCCGTCCTTGTCCGTCTTTGTCGCGAACTTGGGCACGAGGACGTCGGGCACCTGGACATCCACCTCCGCGAGGGGAGTGTCGTGCAACTTGTTCTTGACGATGCCTTCAATCACCACACCGCGCTGCATCTTGAACGAGATGCGGTTGACGATGCCGGCGGACACGGCCAGGTCCTCCGTATAGTCCTCGTAGTCGGGGTGGTACAGCATCCACTTGACCTTGGCAGCCGGCGCGCCGCTGAAGACGAACCCGCCGTCATCCTTGGTCAGGCGCGTCTCCTGCCAACGATAAGCCAAGCTGACATTGCGAACGCTGTTGCCTGTCTTGTACCAACCGCGCACCTTGACGTCCGTGACGGGCTTGCCGGTATCGACATCGACCACCCGCCCCTCCACCCGTGCGCCCTTGCGCAGCGTAAAGTTGACAATGAGGCCGACATCAACGTTGTCCTTGATCTGTTCGAGGTAGCCGGGGGCCGAGCCCGAGATGTAGTGCTTGTTGCTGGGGGTCAGTTCCTCCATCTTCCACGTTCCGTTTTCGTCCGTCGCCGTCTCATGGATGACCTTGCGGATGAAGCGGTCATGGATGCGCTTGCGAGGATCCTGGTCGAAGTCGTAGTGAATGATCTGAACCGTCGCATCCTTGATGCGATTTCCGTGTTCGTCCTGGACCGTGCCGCGGAGTTCGGTCGGGTTCCCGCGGCCGCCCACCAAGGTCGGAGCCGGTGCCTGGGCCTGACCAGCGTTCGAGCTACTGGTCCGGAGCACCTTCCCCGGCTCCGCACCCTTCCCGTCGTCAGACTCGTCACGGGGGCCCTCGGGCTGAGATGGCGTCGAAATCGACGGGCCCTCGCCGGGGGTGCCCGGAAGATCATCCCTCCCCAGCGCATACCAGCCCGCCACCGCGATGGCCACGAGGACGAGCAACACCACGACAATCGGTACTGATACTGAGCCGTTGCGATTCACGGAGAGACTCCCAATCCTGCCCTGACCGGGTTCAGCAAACGAGGTCGCAGACCGGGGGCCCGGGACCAACTAAGTATCCCTTCGACGCCTGGCCGGGGGTGACTCTTCCCTGAAAATGGGCTCGGCGCGCGCCCGGCACGACGACGCAATCGGGGAGGATACCCTAAGCTCAACTGTATCAAAGGGTTCAGGCGTCGCGGGGGGTTTCGACGGGGCGCCCGACGACACTCAGGACGACAAACAGAACCGCCCCTGACCCGAGCAAGAGCACCCAGGGCGCCACCCCGAAGCCTGCCGGCAAGTAGCCGCAGAAGAGCGCAACCGCCCCCACAACCAGGGCATACGGCAACTGGGTCCTCACATGGTCCATGTGGTCGCAGCCCGACGCCATGGAGCTCATGACCGTGGTGTCCGAAATCGGTGAGCAGTGGTCGCCGAACACGGCCCCTGCCAGGACACCCCCGATACTGGCCAGCAGGACCGACTGCATGGCCGCCATATCCGCATTCTCGGCCAGGCCGAGTTCGGCCGCGTAGTTCATGGCAAGCGGGACCAGGATGGCCATGGTGCTCCACGACGACCCGGTGCTGAACCCCACCACCGCGGCGAGAACGAACACGATGCAGGGCAGCATGGAGAACGAGAACGCCACCCGTTCGATGAGCCAGCCTGAGGTGTTCATCGCCGAGCAAAGATCCGCAAGGGTCCATGCCATGACCAGCACGAGACACGCCGTCATCATCGCCTTGATGCCACGCAGGGTCGTCTCGCTGGCGTCCTTCACCGTCAGCAGCCGCTGACTGAGGGACAAGAGCCACGCCGACAACAGCCCCGCCGCGCTGCCCCACAGCAACACGTTGTATGAGTTGGCTTCGCCGAACGCCCCACGAATGCGCGCCAAAGTCCCCAGCGAATCAGGGTTCTCTACCGAGCCGATTCCATCGAAATAGAGCCCGAACAACACGGTGGACACGAGCACCAGGATGGGCACCGCGCCGTTCCACCACCGGAGACGGGCAGGGTCCACTGGCTGTGCACCGTCCATCTCGCGCGATGTGAGGGGTGTGGCGCCGTCAGCGATGAGCTTGCCCTCGTTGAGGGCCCGGCGCTCGGCCCGCGCCATCAGCCCGAAGTCACGTTTGCGCAAGACGATCATCAGCCCGAAAACCAGGGCCAGGATCGGATAGAAGTTGTACGGGATGGAATCCAGGAAGATGTCATACGCTTGGTTTTCCTCGTAGCCGGCGAATAGTTCACTCCCTTGCTCGCCGTGGCCCTTGAACCACTCCTTGAGCCACGTCTCGATAAGGCCGATCTCATACGCGATCCACGTCGACACGGGGGCGATACATGCGACCGGAGCCGACGTTGCGTCGACGAGGTACGCCAGTTTCTCCCGGCTCACGCGGTAGCTGTCCGTCACCGGACGCATGGTGTTCCCGACAAGCAGGGCATTGGCGTAATCGTCGAAGAAGATCAGCGTGCCCGACACCCACGTGATGAGCTGGGAGCTCCGGCGGGTGCTGCCCTTTCGCGCGAGCGTTTCGACTATCGCGCGGACGCCCCCCATGCGAGAGATCATGGCCACGAGCGCTCCGAGCAGACACGAGAACACCAGGATCTTGACATGGCCCTCGTTGGCGATCGCTCCGATGAGGTGGCGGTCGAAGATGCGCATGGACCCGCCGATCAACGAGCCCTCCATGGCGACGACGCCAACCCACACCCCGATCAGCAACGACAGCAAGACCTCCTTCAAGTAGATCGCCAGGATGATGGCGACCAGCGGCGGAGCGATTGACCAGAATCCTGCGACGGACCGGACGTCGACCGAGGTCCCGCCGACCGTAAGTTCACCCGTCACGTGGCATGCCGGTAACGCGGCCACACCGTCCTTAAACGTGACTGAAGAGATCGCCTTGTCGTCGTCGCCCGCAAAACCGGACACCGAGGCAATTCCGGAGAAAGACGCATTGACCTCGCCACCGTCCATTCGCTGCAACACCAGCCCCCGGTAGCGGGAGCCCTCCGTCACCACGAAGTCCGGCCGTGGCTCACCGTCTTCGAGCCAAACGAGGGCATACTTCGCGTCGGGCTGCCCGAACGGGACGACGGCAGCCCCGGAAGCGAGCAGGAAAACGGCGATGATCCCGATCAGGCGGCGCTGCATGGGAGCATTCCACGGGTGAGCGGCCTTCCGGTCAAGCGGAGCATCATCCCGTATGATCCGGGTCCATGAGCGGTGGCTTCCGGAGGGACCCGGGGCCTCGCCCTCCTGCTCCTGGCGCCCTCCTGGGCGGCACGGGGTGGACGAGCGGCGCGACCGACGGTTTGGCTCGGGGGGAATCAACAGCGCTCTTGGCGCCGAAACGGAGCGTCCCGTCGGGGGATGCAGCGGTATCCGTGTTCGGGGAATGGGGAAAAGCTGTCAAGTGACGCACCTCTTCATGTCGATACATGAACGATCGCGCTCGCCCCGCGATCTCCCGAGGTGCATCGATGCAAGACCAGGACAAGAAGTTTGACAGGTCAGGGACAACGATGACCAAGGATCAAAGGGAGTTTCCTCGCGTATCCTCGCGCTGCATCGTGGACTTCAGTCGAGTCGGCAACGACCAACGACTCGAACAGATGCGTCAGAGCTCGGAAGGGCTGCTCCAGAACATCTCCGGTGGCGGTGTTTGCGTCCGCATGGACGAGGACCCCGGCGCCGGCCAGCTCCTCGCCTTGACCATCAGACTCCCCCAGATGCCAACATCCGTCATCGCCCTCGGCAAGGTTGCCTGGGCACGGCCCACGGACAACGGCACCGACGTGGGGATCGAATTCTGGTGGGTCGGCTGGGAGGACGCAGGAGCCCAGGAGGAGATCCGCACCTTCCTCTCCGACTCGTTGCGCGAGCGCAGCTCACAAGCCAGGTGATCACGCCCGCGTAAGGTCGCTGTAGAGCGCCTCGACGTCGCGAAGAAGTCGCGCTGGCGCGTGTGTCACGAGGACCCGTGCGCGAGCACGTGCGCAACGCTGGTCGTCCCGATCTTCCAGGACGGGACGCAGCGACGCCGCCCAGTCGGCGGGAGTGCCTTCCGGGTCGAGGAGGACGCCGTCGTCGCCCAGCAGGTCCGCCACCCCTCCGACGTCTGGTGCCGCGACAGGCGCCCCAGCCGCCATCGCCTCCAACAGGCACAGCGGCGTTCCCTCCATGCTGCTGGTCAGCAAGACCAGATCGGCCGCTGCATACAGATCTGGGAGATCATCGCGCCAGCCGAGAAGGCGGACGCGATCCTCTACGCTACGAGCACGGGACCGGGCGGTCACGGCCTTGCGAAGCGGGCCGTCACCGGCGATGACGAGGACCACATCGGTGTGCGCCGTGAGAGACGCGATCACGTCAACGGCGCGCTCGGGGCACTTGATTGGAACGAGCCGAGCCGACAACAGGATGATCCGCGTGTCGGCTCCGACGCCAAGAGCGCGGCGGGCAGGAGCCCGGCGGGCCGCCGCGCCCGCAAACGTCTCCGAGTCGATGGCGGGTGCGATGATCCGAGTGCGGCCCTCCGCAGCGGCGCCGAGAACCCGCAGCACATCTCGCTCCTGTGACGTCGACTGGCAAACGAGTGCATGTGACACCCGCGCCGCCCGTCGCTCGACCCAGCGCACCGCCGCGCCGACCAGAGGGCCAAAGTACCCGTCGAAGGTGTGCCCATGATAGGTGTGAACGATCGCCCGGGTCCCCGCGCGCGCGGCTTCGAGCCGGGCCAGCGCTCCCGCCTTCCCTTGGTGGGTATGGACGATGTCCGGCACGTGCTCGACCAGCAAAGCTGCCAGCGCGCGACGGGCGCGCCGATCCCCCAGAGGCGCGATTCTCCTGACCAGGTCCGGCACGTGAATCGAGGATCCCGAAACGGAGACCCGCTCCTCGCCCTCCTCGCGCTCGGCCGATCCGTGGACGAGCAGTTGCTCGTAGCGATCCGGATCGAGCCCATTCATGAGCAGGGAGACGTGGCGAGTCGGGCCTCCGACGTTGAGCCTCGTGATGCAGCGCAGAACACGCAAGGGTGGCATGGCACGCATGGTACCCGCGTTCGTTGTCCTGCCGGTCAGCTACGATCCTGCCCATGGAGCCCGAACCCGCACACGAGTTCGACGTCATCGTGGACCGGGTCGTTTTTCGATCTGACGACGGGACCTGGTCCGTCGTCCGCGTCGCACGCGAGGACGGAGGTGGCAGGTTCGTGGCCGCCGGCAAGTTCCCCCTGAGCCTCGAAGAAGGCGATCCCATCCGCATTGTGGGCCGCTTCGAAAATCACCCGAAGTACGGGCACCGGCTTT
>JABSRK010000037.1:0-11129 GCA_013213915.1 Planctomycetota bacterium | reverse complement strand
CATCCCCGATTGCCCGTCACCGCGGACGGAATCCGCCGCTACCTCCGCTCAGGACGCATCAAGGGGATCGGGCCGAAGCTCGCGGAACGCCTCGTAGATCACTTCGGCGGAGACACCCTGCGCGTGCTTGAGGACGAACCTGACCGGGTCCTCCAGGTGCCCGGCGTCGGGACCCGTCGCCTCAAAGAACTCTGCCGCGCATTCGCCGACGGCAAAGAACAGCGGGAGGCCCTCGTATTCCTGCAGGGACTCGGCCTTGGACCGGCGGTTTCCGGCGAGATCTGGCGGCGACTCGGAGCCGAAACGCTCGGATGTGTCCGCACCAACCCCTACTCACTCACGGACGAGGTCCAGGGCGTCGGGTTTGCCACAGCCGACCGGATCGCCGGCTCCGTGGGCATCGCCCCTGATGACCCTCTGCGCCTCGGCGCCGGATTGCGGCACGGACTTCATCAGGCGCTCGAGCAGGGCCACGTGTGCCTCCCGGCCCCCGTGCTCGTTGAACGCGCGGTCGGACTCCTCGATGCCGAAACCGACCGCGTACGGAGCGCCTTGCTGGCCGGCGTCGCATCCGGAGACGTCGTGGCGGAAGCGCCGACGTCCGATTCAGGCGACGGCGGGCCGCCACGGGTGTATTTGCCGGTGATGCACGGGGCCGAGGTCGAGGCCGCTCGATTGCTACGCGCCCTGCAGGACGCCCCCAGGCCCGGCCGCGCGGATCGCCTCCCGTTCGATCCAGAAATCGGCCAGGAGCGCCTGACGCAAGAACAGGAGGACGCCGTGGCCCTCCTCCTCTCATCCAAGGTCGCCTTGCTGACGGGCGGACCGGGTGTCGGCAAGACCACTGTTCTGCGTACCATCGTCGACGCATACCAGCCCGCCGGTTTCCGGGTCGCCCTCGCATCACCCACGGGACGTGCGGCGCGACGACTGTCGGAAGCGTCGGGCGCCGCGGCGCAGACACTGCACAAGTTGTTCGGCCTTGTCCCGGGCCAGTCCACCGGGGGGAAGGTCCTCGGCGAAGACGTCCTCGTCGTCGACGAGACCTCCATGCTGGACCTGCCTCTCCTCGTACGCGTGCTCCGCCGATTGCCGGTCGAGACGATCCTCATCCTTGTCGGCGACCCTGACCAGCTCCCCTCCGTCGGCCCGGGCAGCGTGCTCAAGGACCTGATCACCTCCTCCCAGTTCCCCGTCGCCAGCCTCACGCGCGTGTTCCGACAGGCGGCCGGGAGCGACATCGTCGTGAACGCGCACCGCATCAATCGGGGCGAGACGCCTCGCTTCCCCGAGCAAGGGGAAGTGGGCGACTGCTACTTTGTCGAACGCCAGGATGCCGCGGAGGGCGCCGACATGATCCGACATCTCTTCTGCGACCGCATTCCCAAACGATTCGGCATCGATCCCCGCGAGGGTATACAGGTCCTCAGCCCCATGCATCGCGGAATCACCGGCACCGAAGCGATCAACCGCATGCTCCAGGAATCCCTCAGCGCAGGCGCGGCCGGCATCGAGCACCGCGGACGCACCCTCCACGTCGGCGATCGCATCATGCAAACGAGAAACGACTACGACCTCGATGTCATGAACGGGGACTTGGGGCGGGTCGTCGGCATCGACTCCGCCGGCCCGTCTCTCGATGCACTCTTCGATGGACGCCGCGTCTCCTTCAAAAAGGGGCAACTCGACCATCTCGAACCTGCGTTCGCGGTCACCGTGCACAAGTCTCAGGGTGGAGAGTTCCCGGCCGTGATCCTCCCCCTGTTCGCAGAGCACTCCCTGATGCTCAAGCGCAACGTCCTCTACACCGCCGTTACCCGCGCTCGGCGCGTGCTCGTCATGGTAGGCAGCCGGCGCGCGCTCCACCGCGCGATCGGCGACGATCGCATGGCCCGGCGCGCAGGCGAGCTGGAACGGCGCCTCCGGGGAGATCACCTCACCCAAGTGGCGCCCGACGATCCACGCTGGGAAACGAAATAGCCAAAGCGTTTGGCGTTCGTGTGCCGCGTAGGCGACAATATACGGGTTCCGTGCGCGCCCCTGCGCGATCGTCATCGATGGAGCCCCTCATGCGAGCCGCCCTTACCGTCCTCCTCGTGACCCTGCTCGCCACGGTCGCCTTCGCTCAGCCGTGCCCCGACCCCAATGACGTCTTCTGGCAGCGCGACACGTTGCCGACGAACCCCACAGGGCTACAGACGTTCAGCATCATCCCCGGGCTCTGCGAAGGGGAGGCCGCCGCCGTCGTCTTCGAACTCCCGGCGGGGATGCCGCCCCAGCAGATCACCCAGGTCGTGTGCCCGTTTGGCTCTGCCGGCGGTGGCCAGGGGGCCGTCGCGGTCGTCAACGTAGAGATCTACGACGGAGTGAGCTTCAGCGGCGCGGTCGCCAACATGGGGACGCAGGTATTCGACCTGAACAACCAGACGCAGAACGATCTCCAGGTCACGAGTTCTGCGTTCAACACCTTCGACACGACCCAGTTCAACATCGTCGTGGGGAACGACCCAGTGAACCGCCGGTTCGCGATCGCGTTCCGCATGAACCTGAACCCCAACGGCAACTGCACCACCGGGTACTTCTCCACCTTCTTCACGGACAACACCGTCGGCGGTGGCCTGTTCTGCAACCCGGCCACCACGCCGCCCATGACGAGTTTGATGGACATTATCGGGCAGGGATGGCGTGACGCAGCGCTGGCGACCGTCACCTTCATCCCCCTATGCCCGCTGTACTACGCCGGCATCTGGGGGATCCGCTGTTGCAGCCGGAACGCGGCTCCGCCGAACCCTTTCCAGATCCTGCCGACCCTCGGCGTCCCGGCTACGTCGCCCGGTACGACCGTTCTGCAGTTGATGGGACCGGGGCTCCAGGGCGTGCCGTACCAGTTCGCGCTGTCGTGGGCCAACACCCCGCCAATCCAGACACCGTCGGGCAACATCCCCCTCGCGTACGACGCGCTGGTGGTGGCCAGCCTCGACCCCGCGTTCAGCCCGTACTTCGTCAACTTCACGGGCAACATCGGAAGCAACGAGACCGCCACGGTGCTGATCAACGTGCCCCCCGGATTGGCCGGTATGGGGTTGACCGCCTATGGCGCCTGGATTGGTTTCCTGCCCACACCACCGGGCGGCTTCGCCATATCGGACAACATCCTGCTGCCCATCCAGTAGGGCTGGGTCCAGCGCCCCTGCTACGATTTCGGCGATGAAGAGCGTCGCGCGAATCGTTACGGCACTCACTTGCATCGCGTTGCTGACGTCCGCGCTGTCGGCGCAGAGTGGATTGTCGTCCTCCCAGCGCCGCCAGATCGATCGCGCGCTGAAGATCATCAAGAACGGTGGAGATGACGAGAAGGCGACCGCCATGCGCCAGGTCGCCATCCACGGGGAAGCGGCCAACCGCTACCTGGCGAAGATCGCCCAGAAGAACCCTGACCGCGGAGAAGTCTTCGAGGCCATCCGCAAGCTTGACTGGCTGTTCGGGAAGGATCTCGCCACCAAGGACGTCACGGCGAGGGCTGAACCATGGACCCTGTGGGCCGTCCCGGCGGGCGAGGTGGTGCTGTTCAAGGGACTAGGCCTCTGGATCGGCGTTCAGATCCACGAGGACTACGACCCGAGCACGGGGACCATCCATATCACCACCGCCACCTCCACCGACAAGGTCCTCCCCCTCGGCGGCCCGGGGGTGCTACGCGCGGTCCACGCGGTCACCGGCAAGGCCGTCGTGCTCGAGAGCCGGCAATTCGCGTTCCCCCCTCGCCACTACACGCTCAAGATGCCCGGCGCGGACATCGGCATCCGCAGCATCGGCAGCGGCGCGTTCCGTTTCGGGCTCCATCCCGGCACGTTGCCCGTCGCCCGGACGGGGATGTCAAACCTCCATCGCGTGCGGCCGACCATGAAAGGACTGATCTGGCGCGACCGGGCAGACGAGATCCTGGCCAAGGACTTGCGGCGCACCCAGCAGTATCTGTTCCGCATCATCGACGGCGGTCAGCCCCTACCCACCTACGGTACCGACGACGAGGCCAGGTTCGCGCGCACAGAGCAGGTACGGGTCGAAATGCGGCAGGAGGATAACGGCAAGCGGGTGCTCCTCGTCGCCTTCCCCCACGCGGACGAGGCCATCGCCTATGACACCACCACCCACGCGTTACTCCTCGCCTTCGTCGACCGGATGTTCAAGATCGGGCAAAAGCAGTTGCTCGTTTGGATCGGCAAGAACGAGGCGCACGAGGCCAACTGGTTCTACGACAATGGCCGGTGGCGGCGTCCGTCGGGCATCCTCGCGAAGCGAATCCGCGCGCTCTTCCCCGAAGACTACTGAGCCTTCTGGAAGGCCACGAAGTCCTTGCCCCGCGCGATTCGTCGGGTCACGAGCATGATGACGAGCAGCGCCGCGACGAGCACGATGACCGCGGTGCTGGACTCGATCGTGTGCGCCTCCATCTCGCTATACATCGTTGCACGAGACTGGTAGTACGGCGAGGCGAGGGTCTCGAAGTACCCCATGGGCGACAGCATCCGGGGTGGCCCCGGAAGGCTCCCCAGCAACCCATCGAAGATCATCAGAAACAACAACCCGACGATGGTCGAAGCCTTGAATACCAGCCCGAACAGCGTGTAGAGAGCGCCGTAGAACACCACCGCGGCGCCCGTCACCTGCAACAACCGCATGAGCGCCTCCGCACTGGCCGGGCTCATCGCAACGTCGGAGAACATGCCGCCGGGGAGACCCGCGCGGCACGCGGCAAAACCAGCGGTCGCGCTGATCAGCCCGATGGGAAGGACGTACATCAGTAAGCCCAGGTACATGCCGAACGCGACGCGGGATCTCCCGATAGGCCGGGTGAGAAGAAACGCCAACGTGCGCTCTTCCATGGCATCGCGAATCAGCCCGGCGCCGTGGAACAAGCACATCAGCTGGACGATGCCGATGACCAGGCTCGTCATGCCGAACTCAAGGAATTCCCCGACCTCGCCTGGGGGCGCCTCGCTGCGAATGATGGTGGCGATCCCGGCAGGGACAAGGAGGAGGAGCCCCAGAAACACAGTCTTCCGTGACCACGAGACCTCGTGCGCAGCAAACGACGCAACGAGGACAAGGGACTTGAAGAGCGGTAGCGGCCCGCGGCTCATCGCATGAGCCTCGCGAACAGAGTCTCCAGATCCTCACCGGGACACGACAACTCGAACACCTCGATGCCGAGCGACAGGGCAAGGCGGGGCAACTCCTCCGTGAGAGCCCGCGACGAGGAGCTCGCAATGCTGGCGCCGTCCTCCCCGTCGAACGCGACGCTCACGATGTGTCCATGCTCGACGAGCGCCTTCGCCAGCGCCCGCGGATCGCTGCAACGCACCTCGAGGGTGAACGCGTAATCCTCCAGTTCCTCCTGGATCTGCCCGAGCGTCCCCTCAGCCAGGAGCATGCCCTTGTTCATGATCGCGACGTGGGTCGCCACTGCCTCGACCTCGTGGAGGATGTGGCTGGAGAACAGGACGGAGCCGCCACCGGCAGCGAAGCTCTCGAGGATGTCCACGACGTCACGGCGCCCGACCGGATCGAGACCTGTCATGGGCTCGTCCAGAAGCAGCAGCTTCGGGTCGTGGACGAGCGCGGCGGCAATGCGAGTACGCTGGCGCATCCCTTTGGAGAACCCTCCGCACCGGCGATCCATGGCGTGGGCCATGCCGCAGCGGTCAAGCACCAGCGCGGCGCGCTCACGCGCGTCGTGGGCCCCGAACCCAGCGCAGCGAGCGAGAAACGTAACCATGTCCCGCGCAGGCATGTCGTCGTAGAGGGCGTCGTCCTCGGAACAGAATCCGACCTCGCAGAAGACCTCGGGCTGGAAGACCGGATTCCGCCCGAGCATCCAGACGCTGCCGGAGGATGGGTGAATCTGCCCGGTCAGCAGACGCATGAACGTGCTCTTTCCAGCGCCGTTGGGGCCGAGCAGGCCAGTGATCCCGGGAGGAACGTCGACCGTGAGATCGGTGAGCCCCACGACCTGGCCGTACCAACGCGCTAACTCACGCGCCTGGATGACCGGGTCGCTCTTGTTCGTCGGGACCTCCAGTTCTTCGACGGCGACGGGCTCGCTCATGGCAATCTCCCGGCCCTGAGCCGCCGCATGACGAGCCACGTAGACAACGCGCAAAGGCCGCCAAGCACGGTCAGGCTGGGACCCAGGCCTCGATCAATGTCCAGGATCGGCAAATCGAGGTCGATGACGGGCCGCAGGTCGATCACGTTGATCACGACCGCAAACAGGCAGTGGTTGTAGGAGACGAGGTCGAACACAGAGTTCTGCGTCGCCTCCAAGAGGATCGAACCCACGATGAAGGTGCCCACCGTCACGACGAACCAGATGACCGACGCGTAGCGCGCGCTCTTGCCCATGGACGAGATCCCGAGGATCACGATGCTGTTGACCGTTGCCCAGGCCAGGATAGCGACGAGGGCCCTGGGGTAGAGCGTCCAGGTGTTCGAGAACGTCCCTTCGAGGAAGCCGTGCGCCATGCCCAGGACGATCAGCACAGGCGCGACCATGATGAGGAGCAATGGCCGCATGATGACGAAGAGCTTCCCGAGGAAGTAGTCCCACCGGCTGATCGGACGCGCGAGATAAACCTCGAACGCGTGACTCCGCATGTCGTCAGCTATTTGTGGCGCCCCGACCAGCGGGGTGAGGAGAGTGGCGAACCACCCCTGCCAAACCAGCAGTGTCCAGAGGACGGTGCTCAGGGCCTGATATGCCTTCTCCGCCGGGACCTCTGCGATACTCGCGTAATGCCCCATGCCCATCTGAGCGACGATGGAGAGGACCGACTCCTCGTTCTGGGCGATAAAGTAGAGCCCGAACGACATGATGACGGCCGGCGCGAACGAGGCGAAGAGCACGAGTTTGCGAAACACACCTCGCGTGGCATAGCGCGTGCCGTAGCGGCTTATCGCCAGCGCCGGGAGTGTCGCCCGCGAGCGAGGCGGGACGGCCAGGCGGGAGTAGAGACGCTCATGAATCGCCATGCGCATCCCCCTCCACGCTTTCGAGGAAGACCTCCTCTAGCGAGCGCATCCCCGGGGTCAGGTGCTTGAGCCCAGTCCCGGT
The DNA here is from genome assembly GCA_013213915.1 of Planctomycetota bacterium. Classification (GTDB taxonomy): domain Bacteria; phylum Planctomycetota. The sequence continues at coordinate 4,015 of JABSRK010000037.1, read as the reverse complement.
GTCGGCCGCGGCTTCGAGGACAGGGGCCGTACCGCTGCCCTCGGGCACGACCACCCGCAGGTCTCCGGACGTGGGATCGTACGACGTCTGTACACCCCGCTCCTCCAGCGCCGCGAGGAAGCTGGGCCCATCGCCGACGAACTGGACCTTGTACTGACGCTCCATGCCGCGCGTAAGCTCGGCCACTGTGCCCTCGCGCGTAACCTTCCCCGAGCTGACGACCACCAGACGCTGGCACACCTCCTGCACGTCGGGCAGCAGGTGCGTCGAGAGGACGATGCTGATCCCCGCGCGCGACAGCTCCTGGATCAGATCAAGCATGTAGCGGCGTCCCTGGGGATCGAGCCCGTTGGTGGGCTCATCGAGGAGCAGCAGATCGGGATCGTGGACGATCGCGGAGGCGAGCTTCAGGCGCTGACGCATCCCCGCGCTGAACCCATCGACAGGACGGTAACGGGATTCACCGAGGTCGACGTAGTGCAGGACCTCGTGGGCACGCTTGACGGCCGGCACCTTCCGCATGCCGGATAGCTCGGCCATCATCGACACGTAGTCGACAGCCACCATGCCCGGAACGTGGGCGTCACGCTCCGGCATATAGCCGACCCGTCGACGCACCTCGGCCCGGTCCTTGCAAATGTCACGATCGAGGACGCGCCCGTTTCCCGCGTCCGCCTTGAGCAACCCCAGGAGGACCTTGATGAGCGTGCTCTTGCCGGCGCCGTTGGGGCCAAGCAGCCCGTTGCAACCAGCCGGCAACTGCATGGTCAACCCGTCCAGCGCTCGCTGGCGGCGCCCGTAAGTCAGGGTGAGCCCGGAGACAGCCACAACCGTTTCGGCGCTGGGTCGGGAATTGGGGTAGTCAGCGTCACTGTTCATCGAGGCGACCGGTGCGCATGCTAACCGCGCTGCCTCTGCTTCCCCCACCTGCCCATGGCCCTCCATGCGTGACGAATCGCAACGACACAAAGTTTGCATGGGGCGACGCAGCGCCGACCCCGGCAGCCGCCACAGGAAGCCGTCAGAACGCCTCTTGCTACCGACGCGCGGTCAACGTCGAAACCGCCCTAGGAGCCCTGGAGATCAGACTTGCGCCCCGCAGGACCACCTCTAAGGTGGGGCCTGCGCGGGGGATTCGGCGGGCGCATCGCGCCCTCTCTCACCCCGAACCAGATTCACGGAGAGAGGGGGCCGGTCACTCACGCCTCTCGAAATTGGCAAACAATAGGGTTCATTAGACCTCATCAAGTCACTTCACATCCCACCAGACTGATCCTCACCCGGCCCCCTTTTTCCTCCTTCTCCCACGGCGAGCTGCCTTCTTCTCCCGCAGCGCGTCTTCCCCTTCCCCGACGTCCTCGCGAAGCGCAAAGGTGGCCTGCAAATGGTGCGCGCGTCCGAGCGCGAACGCCGTCTCGCCGTAGCGGCGTTCCAACGCCAACAGGCGACGGCGTGAAGCTGTGTCGTCAAGCCAACAGTGACCGTGACGTAGATCAAAGAGCGTCTTGCCGATGATGCGTACCAGCACGAGACCCGCGCGCCCAGCACAGCGGGCGAGCTCATCAGGAACGAATGCGTGGAACGGGAAGCGCTCCTCAGGGCGATCCGCGAGCCATTCTCCGGTTCCGCATCGCAAGAAATCCTCCAACCCGTCCAGATCGTTCTGCTTGAGAAAGGGATCGACTCCACCGAAGCGGCTATCGACCGAAAGCACCGCTCGGCCACCGGGCGCGAGGACGCGTCGGACACTGGACATCGCACGCTGCCACTCGAGCGCGAACGAGAGGACGTCCCCCTGCGCGACGACCAGCGAGAACTGCCTGTCGTCGAACGGCTCCAGATCCGTGATGTCCGCCTGCACCGCTTCGGCCCTACGGTCCGGGAACTGCGTGCGGACGTTGCGGGCGGCCACGTCGAGCATCTTCCGTGACAGGTCCGAGAACACCACGCGAAAACCCGAGCGCATGAGCCTCAGGCCGTAGAGGCCCGTCCCACATCCGACATCCAGAACGGGCAAAGCCAGATCCGTAGGCAGGCTGCGCTTGAGGTCCTGCCAGGAAACGTCGCGGTAATAAGACCAGTACGGGTCCTTCGCGTAGATGTCGTCGTAACGCGACGCTACGCGATCGTGGTAGCGCTGGTTCGGGGTCAGCATGGCACAGAGCGTACCGGCAGACCGGGCGAACGCCTCCCCCCCTGGATTGTGGAACAGTTACCGCCTACGCACGCCCAGGGAATGCGAGAACTCTGCGAACAACGCTCTCACGGACTCCTCGTCCCCGGCAGCGCACGCGTAGCCGATGGTGACGACCGTGCCGTCGCCCATGACGCGAGTACGCAAGATCAGGACTCCCTGAAAGCGCAGCCCTGGGGCCGTCGCCAGCATGCGGTGTTCAGGTGCGAATCGACTCCCCAACGGCGCCAATCCAGCCGTAAGGCTCCTTGGCTCCATTCCCGCGGCGACCATACGTGTCTCGACGAGTCGTGCGATCTTGGTGGCGAGTTCCGGCTGGCTGCTGCGCGGAAACGGGGTCTTGCGCTGCACCCAGACAAACAAGCGAGGCGTGTCAAACCACCCGAGCGAGTCCACCCCGTCGCGCTGAATGGTGATCAGAGCCCGGTCCTCCCCCACGGACGGCGAGACCAGCCACCCCTTCGGGTGAAGCAGGGAGATCCCGAACGGCTCGTGTTGCCACACGTCGAATCGAGCGGCCAGATCACGCAGCCGCTGGTGGGAACGGAGGCGTGTCGCCAGCCGGCGCTGCAGCTCGTCGCTGCCCCCGGCAGCACGCACAGCCAGGAGATCGCACTCCTGGACTGCCGCTGGCGCCCCGCGGCGCTCCACCAGGCTGTCCACGTCTGCCGCACCCACACCCGCGGACAGCAACACGAGGACTTCATCCACGGTCACGTGATCCTGCGCCGGAACAGCGGCGCAAAAGGCGACCAGAACCACACAAAAACGCAACGTCAGCGACATGGAGACCTCCGGCCCCATTCTCGGACGTTCGAGGGACCACTGAAGGTACGATGCGATCATGGGACTCTGGGATCGCAACTGCGTGGCCATCGGCGTCGTGCACCTGCACGCCCTCCCGGGGGCGCCGTCGGCGGAGCGGGGCTTCGACGCCTGCCTGGAGGCCGCGCTGTCAGATGCCCACGCGTACAAGACCGCCGGATTCGACGCCATCATGGTCGAGAACCACGGCGACGCACCGTTCCGCAAGGACCGCTGCGACCCGCACGTCCCCGCCTTTCTGGCCCTATGCGCGCGCCAGATTCGCCATACCCATGACCTCCCCGTAGGGATCAACTGCCTGCGCAACGATGCCCATGCCGCCCTCGGAGCGGCTGCCGCCTCAGGCGCTTCCATGGTTCGCGTTAACGTCCTCGTCGGAACGGTCGCCACTGACCAGGGCCTGATCGAGGGATGCGCCGACACCCTCCTGCGCTACCGGCAGCGCCTGGGAGTCAACGTGGACGTCCTCGCCGACGTACACGTCAAATTTGGAACGCCCTTGTATGAAGCGCCGTCACCCGCCCTCGCCGTCACGACCATCGAGCGAGGCGGAGCGCGCGGCGTCATCGTGACGGGCTCTCGAACAGGATCGCCCCCGGAGATAGAACGGGTGGCCGCGGTGAAAGAGGCAGTGGGCACGCGCGGCCCGGTGCTCGTCGGAAGCGGCGCCGACCCGTCCAACGCGGCAGCATTCGCCGCCTGCTGCGACGGGTTCATCGTGGGGAGCAGCTGCAAGAATGACGGCGATGCGGGTCAACCCGTCGACGTGGAGCGAGCGCGGGCCTTCATCACGGCCGTGAACGACGCTACAAACACGTCTTCGCGGAGAGACCCACATGCCTGAGACTCTGATCCAGCGGGTAGAGACCGCTTCCGAGCACCTCCTCGAGCAGTACGTGCAAGCTGTACGCAAGCACGTCGAGGGCCCGGGCCCCATCAAGGACACGGTTCAGAGCATCGTCGACGCCCATGGCACCTTGATCGGCCCCGGGTTTC
>JABSRK010000369.1 GCA_013213915.1 Planctomycetota bacterium | reverse complement strand
GCGGCGACATCATGCGAGCGAAGTACCGAAACAGCTTCGAGCCCCCCGAGCCCATGAAGCCGGGCGAGCTCACGAAGATTCGCTTCGACATGCAGGACGTGGCCCACACCTTCCTCAAGGGCCACAAGATCATGGTGCAGATCCAGAGCACGTGGTTCCCCCTCGCGAACCGCAATCCGCAGGTCTTCACGCAGCAGTACAAGGCCCCTGCCGAGTCCTATCAGAAGGCCACCCATCGAGCTGGGCATCCTGAAGACACAGAAGAAGCGCTAGGCGGTCAGCCGCGAGCGCGGCGGCCCTACCTGAGAGTGACGCCACTCAGCGGCTTACATCGCAGTGAACATCCTGCGCGGGGCGACTGGCTACGACTTAGAAGAGCACGTCGATGCAGGGATCGTAGCCCTCGGGGTCGCGGCGATCATCTTCACCATCCGGGGATTGAAACGACTCAAACAAAGAGAAGAGCAATCCGGAGAGGGCTTGAACCTTTGACCTACGGGTCCTTCCTGGAAAAGCAGCAGCCCACACACTGACGCATGGCCGAAGCGACGCCGGTCACCGCAACCACTCCATAGCCAACCGCCCCGGGCATCGACTGTGATTCAGTCCAGGCGTACCAGGCTCCGCCGGCCGCCAGGACAGCCACCGACGCAGCGATCACGCCGACGAACGCGGATCGCTGTTTCGAAAGAAGGCCCCAGATTGCCACACACAAGGCGCCAATCGCAGCGAGGAAGAACGCGGTACCTGCAAACCCCATGTCGTGGTGGCCCTCCCGAGGCACACGACCTTACCTCAGGCGAGCGCAACCCATCTGACATCCCTATGAGGGTGGTGAGCTCACCACGACGCATTCCCGTGTGAAGGAACACCTCCCAAATCTCTCTATCGTCCTTCGGTGAGGCTGCGAGAAGTCGGTCGCGCCACGAGGTAGATAGCGGATCCACAAGCAGCGCTAACCGGGAGAGCGACTGACGCGATGCCTGAAACGGCGCCGCGCCGAAGCGGGCAGCCCGTCAGGGATCAGGGACGCGATACGCGAAAGAGCTCCCCGCGCGGGAACCACCGGTGGTCGTAGACCGAAAGCCCTGCTTGTTCGAGGTCACTTCTCAAGCGGGCAAAGTGGTCCACGCGGTCGCGCGGGATATCAGCGTTCCACTGGAAACACTTGAGCACCCATAGCGAACGGAGGTTCTCGAGCTGCATGAGATCTCGGAGCCTCCCCGGCTGGTCACCCTCCGCAACTGCCGACCATCTCGAACGGTCACGAAGGACTCGAAGCGTGCCGACGGGCAGGTGCGCCTGGATGACCTCGTGAGGGCCGCCCGCGGAGTCACGGAGATCTGCCTGCCAGGTCCAGCCGCCGTCATCACGAGCGCCCTGGTACAGCGCGATGTAGGTGAAACCGCTGACGTACACGGTCTCGCCGGGCGTCACGGCGTCCACGAGCTCTCGGTGAGCCGCCGTCCACGGCGGGCGGTGCGGGAAGTCGTCGAGTCGGGGCCCATCGAAAGCCCGCCAGGAACTCCACACGGACAAGGCAGCCAACACCCCGCAGACGAGCCATCGTGAGGAAGTCTGGCGCATGCGCCGAACGGCCAGGTCCACGACGAGCGAACCTGACAGGATCAAGAACGGGAAGATGACGTACTGGTGCCGGACGAGTCCACCGAGGGGGTACTTCTTCAGGACCGCCGCTGCCAGGATCGCGGCGAGGATCAGCAGCAGTATTCCGGGCGCTGCCCCACGACGAGGATCCCGCGCCCACGCGCGGGGCCGCGTATGCCAGACCGTCCACGCGAGGCACGCCAGGAGCAGCAGGGCAGGCACGACGAAGCTGTCTTCGGGCAACGTCGACGGCAGGAACAGTGAAAGCTCCCGGTTGATGCCGCGAACGGCGAAGTCGAGGAGCCCCTGATCCTGTTTCGGGAGGAACTCCGACAGCTGATTCGTGACGCCGACGTACCGGGTCGACATGGCGTAGACCGACACGGCCGCGAGCCCCAGGACCAGCAGCACGGTCTCAGGCCATGGACGCAACTCGCGTACACGGCGCTGCAGGCTGCGTCGGAACCCAGCACAGGTGGCACACTCCCAAACGGTCAGCGCCAGCATGCCAACGAACGGCAAGGCCATGGCGTAGTGGGACCAGGGGGCGACCAGGCACGCCAGCACGAAGAGCCGGAGCTGAGCACGGCTGACGAGGTCCGGACGCGTGATGATGCGCAGCCAGATACAGAACGCGCCCAGGACGGCAAGGGTGGCCAGCGCGTAGCTTCGCACGGAGATGCCCATGCTCACCGCAGCGCAAGAGACTGAGAGCAGGAAAGCGGCCAGGTGTGAGACCGCTCGAGTCATTCCCACGGCCCTCGACACCAGGAACATGAGCGGGATCGACAGGACACCCGGCACCAACGACGTCAGGCGGCCCCACAGGGGGTCGGCGCCCGCATCCGTCAACGGACGCAGAAGTAGATACGTCAAGGGCGGATGGGTGTCTCGGCCGATCTCCCGCCAGAAGTACCAGAACGGCTCGACCTCCCCGTAGTAGAGATGCCAGAACTCATCGTATCCGGCACCCCAGTTGGCCGCACACCCGACATGCAGCGTGGCACCCACGCACAGCATCAGAGCTTGGAGGGCGAGGTCGTGGGCGCTCAGCTCGAAGGGTGCATCAACGTTGGCTGTGACTTGGGTGTTTTCGAGCGAGATGCGACGGACCTCCGACCTGGGCATCAACTCAGTTCGTTCACGGCCCTCGACGCCATGTCGATGGCGGTCTTCATGTCAGCATCCGGCGCCGAGTCGCAATTGGCAATGGTGATGCGCCCAAAGGGCTGTCGCCCTATCTTCGTGGAATCTCCGGGGCCGCCGACCGTGTAGCCGTGGGCCCAACGGTTGACGGTGATGCTCTCGACATCCCTGTCGAAATCGAACAGCTTCTTCGGGAGCATGCCGGTCAAGTGCGTCCGGATCTCCTTCTCGTAGTCCTTGAAGTCCGACAACAGCATCATGACTCGTGCGTCACGGTACTGCTCGCGTCGCGGCGCACCGACTTTCCCGTACGGGCAAGAGATCATCAGAATCACACAAGGGTCGTCGGGGGTCTTCGTGTACTCGTAGCACCCCATCCTCACGCGAAAGGCCATCAGGTCTGCCTGGTGCATGTTCCCCGGAGACATGGCCATCCCGATTCCCATTTCCTTCATGGCCCGCCAGCTCCTCAAGCCCACGGTGCTGTACTGCAGTGGGCTCTTCGTCTGAAGTTTCAGTGCCGCGGCCTGCGTTCCTGGAAGGCCCGAGACGATGTGCGGGATCATCATGTTGTAGCAGGCCATCACGACGTTCCTGCCCCGCACCCGATACGACCTGTCGCCGCTGATGTAGTTCACGAGAACTTCAGCGGAGTTCTCGGGGTCGCCCCGATGCCGCACATC
>JABSRK010000368.1 GCA_013213915.1 Planctomycetota bacterium | reverse complement strand
GTAGAACCTCGAGGTCCCGATGTAGGCGCATCGCTTGCGCGCCGTCGTCGAGCACTGCCACGGTGAACGGCGGTTCCGCGTCCAGGTGCGGCAGGGCCGCGCGAAAACGATTGGGCGACTGCACGACCCGCGCGTCAGGGAAGTCGCGCTGCAAGCTCGCTCCTTCCTCGTCGAGTTCCCCTGCAACCCGCGCTCCGTAACCCCGCCCCAGGATGAGAGGGCGATGTCCGTCCGCCATCAGACGGCGCACCAGAGTTCGCACGAACGGGGTCTTGCCCGTGCCGCCGACCGTCAGATTGCCGACGCTCACCACCGGGATAGGGAGACGGTCCCGCTTCAGGACACCGCGCCCGTATAACGACGCACGCATCGCCGCAACCCCGCCGAACAGCAACGCCGCGGGGATCAGGGGGACCCGAAGCAAACCGGCTAACGGTCCGCCCGCCTCGCCTCGAAGAAAGGCATCGATCATGCGGCGCGCCATGGCGCCGACACGTTAGCGCAAAAGCCGTCCGACGCCCCCTTTTCGAGCTTGGCCCTTTCGCGCCTTGAACCGTCGCCGGGCCGTCCCCATCATGAGGCGCCCAGGCCCGAGAGCCCGACGCCCTCGCGCCGAAGTTGCTCGGCCCTAACGTGTTTCGATTTCTCGCCGACAAGGACGTGCGTGCTTCGCTCGTCGCGCACCGCCCCCGGCTCCTCATCGCCGGCAGCGCGATGGTTGGTCGCGGTCTGCTCGGACTCGCCGCCCCGTTCTTCATGGGCAAGAGCATCGACGTCATCGTCAACCGCGCGGCACAGCCCGAGCTCGCCCGCTACATCGCGCTCCTCCTGGCCTTCGCTGTGTTCACTGCGATCTGCCAGTGGTGGATGCGCTGGCTGTGGATCGGCTGGAGCCGGCAGGCTGAATTGCGCATGCGCGATGGCCTGCTCGGCCATCTCGTCGGGCTGCCCCTCGGCTTCTTCCACAGGAGTCGCACCGGCGACCTGATGAGCCGACTCACCAGCGATGTGGAAGCAGTACGGATGGGCTACGGGCCGGGCGTGATGCACTGCGCACACCCCCTCGTCATGACATCCGGAGCCGTCGCTCTGATGCTGTCCACATCCCCCATGCTCACCCTCATAGCCATGGCGCCGTTGCTGGCTCTGTTCCTGGTCATGAAGACCATCCTCCCGACGATCCACGATCGCGCGCTGAAGGTCCAGGAGAGTCAGGCCGACCTCGCGGCTCGCGCACAGGAGTCCTTCAGCGGAGCACGGGTCGTCAAAGCGTTCGCGCAGGAGGCGCACGAGGAACAGCGATTCCGCGCATTGTCCGAGGGCTTCCTCAAAGATAGCCTCGCGCACGCCCGCAGGCGCGGGCTGTTCCAGTGCCTGATCGAGATCTTCGCGGGCTTCGGTGGCGTCGTCTTGTTCCTCGCCGCCGGGCACATGGTCATCGCCGGGTCCCTGACTGTCGGCGATTACGTCGCGTTTACCGGCTACCTGAATCAACTCATCTGGCCCATGATCGCGCTCGGATGGACCCTGGCCCTGTTCAAGCGCGCGGAAGCCGCGCACGAGCGCATCACCGAAATCGGCGACGAGGAGTCCGAAGCCGGACAGGGCAAAGCCGACGAATCGGAGTCAACGCTGCCAGGCTCCATCGCGATCAATAACCTGACTTTCACCTATGCCGAGGCGCAACACCCCGCGCTGATAGACGTGGATTTACGAGTTCCCGGCGGCGCGACGCTGGGCGTGGTCGGTCCGACAGCGTCCGGCAAGACGACGCTTATCAATCTTCTCCTGAGACTCCACGAACCCCCCGAAGGGACCGTGGAGATTGGCGGCCAAGACATCCGGGACCTGCCCGTCCAGCGCGTACGCGCCGCCTTCGCCGTAGTGCCGCAAGAGTCATTCCTCTTTAGCCAGACGATCCGCGAGAACATCCTGTTTGGTCACGAGCACGCCACCCCGAATGAGACTTCGCTCGCCGTCGAACGCGCAGGCCTGGGGCCGGATATGGACTCCTTCCCGGACGGCCTCGATACCGTCGTCGGCGAGCGCGGGGTGACGCTCTCCGGCGGGCAGCGCCAACGCACGGCCATCGCACGGGCGCTGGTCAAGGACGCCCCCATCCTGATCCTCGACGACGCATTGTCAGCAGTCGATACGGCGACAGAACAGAAGATCCTCTCACAGCTCAAGCCTGTCCTCGGTGACCGCACGGCGATCATCGTCTCCCATCGTCTGTCCGCCGTTCAGTTCGCCGACGAGATCATCGTCCTCGACGCCGGGCGGATTATCGAACGCGGTGACCATCGGTCCCTCATGGCATCCGGCGGTGCATACGCACGCCTGTGGCGCCTGCAGCAGGAAGAACAGGAGTTGGAGCAACTCTGATGGTGCGCGAACGCGAAGACGACCTCACAGGGCGAGCCTTCGACACACGCCTGTTCAGGCGACTGCTGTGGTATGCACGACCGCATGCCAGGGGGTTTGTCGTCTCCACCCTGCTGCTGCTGCTGCTGACCCTGATGACCCTGTGCGTCCCGTACCTTGTGGGGGAAGCCGTCAACGAATACCTCGTCGTGGATACGACCGACGAGCAACACCCCACCCAGGACGACCGCGCCCAAGGCGTGCGCTGGACCGCCGCATTGCTGCTCGGGATCTGGATCGCCACCTTCGCGTGTCGGCTGGCCCAGATCACGATCACCAACCTGACGGGCCAGAGAGTCATCCATGACCTGCGGATTTCGGTGTTCTCCCACATCACGGGCCGCGACCTGCGTTTCTTCGACAAGAGCTCGGTCGGTACGCTCGTGACACGCGTAACGGGAGACATCGAGACACTGAACGAGTTCTTCGTCAGCGGCATCGACGTGCTGTTCTCTGACCTCGTCCGCATCGGAGCGATCACGGTTCTGTTGTTCCTGATCGATTGGCAGATGGCCATGGCGACGCTGGCGACCGTTCCCCTGATCCTCTTGTGGGCATTCGTCTTCCAGCGTCGCGCCCGCAAGTTGTTTCGCGAGGTACGCGCCCAGGTCGCCAACGTCAACGCGTTCATGAACGAGGCCCTCACCGGAATCCACGTCGTTCATGCGTTCGGAAGGGAGGCCGCAATACACGGCCGGTTTGGGGCCAAGAACGCCGAACTGCGTGACGCCCACATGAAGACGGTGCGAAACTTCTCGTGGTTCTTTCCCGGCATGGAGTTCCTGTCGGCGCTGGGCATGTCCGCAGTGCTGGTCGTCGGATACAGCCTCGTCCTGGCAGGGCAAGCCGGAACAGGCGACGTCGTGATGTTCTGGCTCTACCTGGCGCTGTTCATCGAGCCCTTGCGCCAACTGGCGGACAAGTACAACATCCTCCAAGCCGCGGTCGCCTCAGGTGAACGCGTGTTTCGCGTTCTCGACGAACGGTCCGCGCTGCCCCAACCGGACGACCCAGAGCC
>JABSRK010000367.1 GCA_013213915.1 Planctomycetota bacterium | reverse complement strand
CCCCGAGGGCGTAGCGCCAGTGCGCGCGTAGCCACGCCTCGTCAAACCGCGGGTCGCGGCACAGGTTGCCGTAGACGAGGATGTACTTGGTCCGCAGGGCTTTCATGCCGAGGAGCTGGAGCGGCTCCCACCACGGGTCGGTGGAGGCGATGACCAGGCTGCACTGATCGCGGCCCGCCGCGCGGGTGAGTTCACGGGCCCACATGAGCAACGCTCGGGCCGCGTCCGCGTCGTCGGAGGGGACCAGCCAGTCAACCAGGACCCCCTGCTCGATGTCGGAGAACGAGGTGTCGCGAAACACGGCGAGCCCGCGCAACGCGTCGCCGTCTCTGACGACTCCGATGCGGTAGTCATGTGACGGGTGGTCAGCGTAGCGCCAGTTGACGAACGCTGCGTCGCGGATGGCCATGGCTGTGTCGGCGTCGAGGCAGCGGTCGAACAGGCGATCGACGGCGTCGTCGGCGCGGGTCACCTCTTCCACCATCACCCCGGAGGGGACGCCTCCGTGCAGATCCTGATCGGCGCGCAGGGCGAGTTGGAACTGGGGCCGCACGACCTCGTAGCCGATCTGGCGTGCGCCGAGGCGGAAGTGGTCCGGGACCGGGAGGCCGAACAGGATGGCGTTGCGGTGGGGCCAGACGAGGCAGTCGATGAAGGCGTTGGCCGTCCGGGTGAAGATGCCGGGTCGCTTGAGACCGCGCCGATGGCTGGGGTGGGTGAAGCTATCGACGATTTGGCTGAAGAGCACCAATTCGCTGTCGCGCCGGACTCGGGTCGGCCAGCCGGCGAAATGGGCGGCGACGGTGCCGTCGTCGGCAACGGCGATCCAGACCTGTCGCCCCGCGGGGTTGCCCTGGAAGGCCCAGTCCCAGGATGCTGCGTCGCGGGGGACGAATTGGGGGTTTCCCTCGGAAAAGACGAGATTGAAGCTCGTGAGGATCCCGTCCCGATCCGCCGGCGTCGCCTCCCGGATGGTGTAACGCCCGCACCTCAGGGCGGGGCCGTCCCACAGGGTTCCTTCCATCGGCCGAGATCTTAGCTGTCGTGGCCCGATCCGTCCCCTGCATCAGGGTTTAAGGACAAAAGCGTGAAACCCGGCCGAACGCCGACGGTTCAGTTGGCATACAATTCGAGGGTACCCAACCGCTCGATCTCATCCTGCGTGCTGCACGGCAGCCACCCCCACTTCAGAGACTCGGAGGCCCGCTGAATATGTTCGTTCGGAATCACTGTTGCGTTCTTGGTGTCGCGCTCTTGGCGCTCCTTTGTGCTCCTGCCTACGCCCAGCCGGATGTCATCGTCGGCGATGTCACCGGTCCGTCCAACTACACGGGTTCCGGTGGATACGACGCGTTCTCACTCGGAACGACCTCCTGCAATATCGGGACGTCGCCTCTCACCTGGATCTCCAGCACCAATCAGCATCCGGTCATCGGCGGCAACCTCTACAGGTACGATCCGTCGAACGGTGGCCGGTTCACCATGGTGGGCATGTCGTGGCTCAAGCACGGTTTCTTCGCGCTGCAGCAAAGCCTGTGCTCGTCATGCAGCGCCAATCCCAACGGCTCTGCACTTGGCGTCGGCTGCTCCGATCCCTACACCTCGAGCCGCAACGGGGGGCAGTCATCGCTCGGTCCGCGCTCCGAAGTGAACGCGAGCACGGGCATCTTCCTGTACCCGCCTTCCAACCCTTCCTGGTCGGGGAGCACGGACCGTCGTCTGAAGGTTCCCGTGAGCCAGTTGGACCCGTCGTCCACCTACGTCTCCGAGGCCCAGTACATTCAGTGGGAGGACGCCGGTGCCGGCGCCGATGACAACAACGCGTCCTATCGGATGTCTTCCATCTCTGGTGGCCCGACCAATTACTCGCTGGCGTTCACGGCTCCGACTGTCCGCGAGCAGGCCGCTATCAACGCGTGGGCGATTCTCGATCCCGGCGTGGTCCTGCAGACGGTTCAGGTCCCCGGTGCGGATGGCGGGCAACTGCAGCTTGGCGTCAAGCGTACCGACAATGGTGACGGCACCTGGCACTTCGAGACCTGTCTCCACAACCTGAACTGTCACGATGGAATCGGTGGCGTCTCGTTCACTTTCGCGAACGGTGTTGCCATCACGAACCAGGGCTTCCACTCTCCCGAGTGGCACAGCAACGAGGTCTACAACAACAGCGGCTGGAACGTCTCAACGACCTCCGATTCCGCTGTGTGGCTGGTCGGCGCGGGCGGGGCCAACGCCAACGTCCTCCGCTGGAGCACAGCGTTCAGCTTCTGGTTCGATTCCGACGACCCGGACCTGCTCGGCACGAACTTGGACCTGCATGGGTCCGGTGGGTCCATCGGCCTCCCGGCTCCGCCGTTCCCGGTCGAGCACTGGGAGACCAACAGCCCCGACGCACACCTGGCTATCGATGGCAACGCCACAAACGACCCCTTCGTCGGGCCGATCCAGGTTGCTCTGGCCAGCAACGTGTCGCACACCGCGAGCATCGGTGGGACGGAAGGCCAGCCGTACGAGCTCTACCTGACCAACATCGACGCCGTCCCGTCGTTCTACACGTCGCCCGGCGGTGAGATCGTCAACCTGAACCTGTCCCACTGGAGCTTCGTCGGCTTCTTCGGTACGCCGCTCATGCCCGCTGGGGGCGTCAACCTGGGGTTCTACCTGCCGGGCACCGTGTCCTACACGGGCCAGGTCTGGAGCGCCGACCCGACGAGCCTCGATGGCTACAGCTTGAGCGCCGCCACCGAGCTTTCGCTCACGCCGCAGCCGCGCGTCGTGGCCGAGTCCGTCGGTTCCCACTCGTACACGGCCGACCCTGACGGGTTCTGGCGGATCGCGCACAATCACGGTGCGAACATTGGCAGCGTGGCCTTGAGTTTCCAGGGCGCGACCGGCGCGGCGGCCGGTGTCTTCTTCGACACCGACCAGGGCATGCCGAGCGGCAGTGGCAACTTCAGCCAGGGCAACACGTACGAGCAGGGCTCACAGACCGCTTGCGGTCTGGACTTCAGCGTATCGTCGCCCAACCCGGGTTCGGGGTGGGTCGGCAGCGACGGAACCGGCGGTGCCAACTTCAACACCGTCACGTTCCAGTTCACGGGTGGCCTGTTTAACGACCAGACGTTCCGGTTCAATGCGGATACGGACGGTCACGGGCCGGTCGGTAACGGCGGGGCGGGCCACGCCGGCATGGGCGTGACCGTTACGTTCACCACCGGAGCGGTCGTGAGCGGGACCTTGGCCGCGGACCCGAGCATCCCCAACCGCGCCTTCGTCGCGTTCCAGTAGGCTTCCGACGATACGAAGGGCCCGGTAGCGGTCTTGGCCGCCCCGGGCCCTTCGTCTGTACCCGCCGTATCTGGGCGATACTCCGAGATTTAGAGGCCAGGTCGGCTGGTGTCGCCATTACCCTCAGCGTGGGGGAGATCGTGAACGGGAGCCTG
>JABSRK010000366.1 GCA_013213915.1 Planctomycetota bacterium | reverse complement strand
GGCGTTGGCGATGGGGCAATCGGTGGTGATGAAGATGACGGCGCGGGCGACGTGGCCATCCCGGGGGGGTGGGACGGGGGCGCCGTGGATGTCCCGCGAGGGCGATTGAGGTGTCGTGGTTTCCGGGCCGGCTTCTTCGGCGGAGCATCCGACGAGGAGGATCATGGTGATCAGGATGATGTATCGCATCGACGGGTGAACGGGCGGCGGGCCCAGATGTTTCATGCAAACGGTACGATCAGGGGGAGGGGCTTGTCCATGCTGCGTTTCGTTCTTGTGATGACCGTCACCACCGCCACGGCGTTTGCCCAGTCGGAGGTCGCGGTCCTGTGCCAGGGGTACTGGCAGTCGGAAGACGACGCGGTTGCCCAACTCCGCCGCATGGGGCGGACGTGGACGACGCGCGTCGATTGGGAGGGGCGAGCCCGGCTCATCCGCCGTCAGATCCTCAGAGGCTCTCGTCTCGATCCCTTGCCGGCGCGGACGCCGCTGAACGCCAGGATCCACAGCGTGCGGGACGAGGACGGTTACTCCGTCGCGAACGTCTCGTTCGAACCGTTTCCCGGTTATTGCGTCGGGGGCAACATCTACCGTCCGCGCGGCCGCCAAGGCGGTTTCGCCGGAGTCCTGTCTCCGCACGGGCACTACCGCGGGGACGATGGTGGTGGGCGCTTTCGTGCGTCGGCACAGATCCGTCACGCCACGCTCGCCCGGATGGGCGCGGTCGTGCTCACCTGGGACATGATCGGTTGGGGCGACTCGGGCCACGGGGGCTGGAAGCACGGGCATCCCCAGGCGCTTTCGTTGCAACTGTGGACGTCGATACGGGCTCTCGACCTTCTGCTGGAGCAGGACGGGGTGGACCCGAACAGGATCGCGTGCACCGGGAGCTCCGGCGGCGGCACGCAGACGTTCCTGCTCACGGCCGTCGACGACCGGGTGAAGGCCTCGGCGCCCGTCGCCATGGTCTCCGCGCATTTCTTTGGCGGGTGCAAGTGCGAGAGCGGTCTGCCGATCCACAAGACGGCGGGGTTGGAGACCAACAACGCCGAGATCGCCGCCTTGTGCGCGCCGCGCCCGTTGATCCTGGTGTCGAACGGCGACGACTGGACGAAGAACTCGCCTTGGGTGGAGATGTCCTACATCCGCACCGTCTTCGCGGCGTACGGGCGGCAGGACGTCTGTGAAAGTGTGCACCAGGCGGACGAGCTCCACGACTACGGCCCGTCCAAGCGGGCTGCCGTCTACCGGTTCTTCGCGAAGCACCTGGCCCTCTCCGATCCGCCCGAGGAGGCTGGGATCAAGATCGAGCCGCACGCCGCACAACTGGCGTTCAATGACGATCATCCACGGCCCGCGCACGCGCTGCCGGCGAACGCGGTCGTGAAGTGGTGAGGCCGATGATTCGCACTTTACTCGTGGCCACGTGGCTGTTCATGGTCTGCTGCCATGCCGCCCGCTCCCAGGCCCCATTACGCATCATGGCCTTCGGGGACTCGACAACGGCTACTCGCAAGGGTGTCGACAGGGTGTACGCCGATCGGCTGCGGGACGACCTGGGCAAGGTCGGCGTCGCGGCGGAGGTCATCAACGCGGGCGTGCGTGGAGATACGACGCGCCACGCTCTCGAGCGCTTCCGTCGCGACGTACTCGACAAGAACCCAGACGTGCTCGTCATGCAGTTCGGGCAGAACGATGGCTCCGTCGACGTATGGGCGGGGGTCGATCGTCCCCGCGTTCCGCTCCCCGAGTACATCACCAACCTGGAGACGATGGTTGCGGGTGCCAGGGAGCGCGGGATCGTGGTTGCGCTCATGACGCCGAACCCGATGCGCTGGACCAAGGCGCTGCGTGACCGGTATGGGAAGCCTCCGTACGACGTCCAAGACCCCAACGGGCTCGACTTCTTGAACCGGTCGTATGCGGAGGCCGTGCGGACCCTGGCGAAGCGCCACGGCGTACGGCTGGTCGACGTCCACCGCTCGTTCTCCGTCGCCACGACGAATGGCCGGCCGGTCATCGAAACGGTGCTGCTCGACGGCCTGCACCCCAACGACCTCGGCCACGCGTTCGTGTCGAGACTCATCGCCCACCGCCTCAGGGGTTTCGCGCGGGGCTACACGATCCCTGTGGTGGATATCTCGGAGGAGGCGCAGCGACAGTTCGTGGTGGACCGCGAGCAGGGACAGTATCTCGGACATCCGACCACCGTGCTCCTGGACGACGGAAAGACCGTCCTTTGCGTCTACCCGAAGGGGCACGGGCTGGGAGGGATCGTCTACAAGCGCTCCGAGGACGGCGGCAAGACGTGGAGCGCTCGCCTCCCGACACCGGAGAACTGGTCTACGTCGAAGGAGGTCCCGACGTTGCATCGCGTCGTCGACAACGCCGGCAAGAAGCGCATCATCATGTGGTCGGGGCTCTACCCGGCGCGCCTCGCGGTGAGCGAGGACGAGGGCGGCTCGTGGTCACCGTTGAAGAAGGTGGGGGACTGGGGCGGCATCGTCGTCATGGGTTGCGTGGAGCGCATGAAGAACGGCGACTACATCGCCCTGTTCCACGACGACGGGCGCTTCATCTCAGCGGGCGGGCGTCGAGAGAACGCCAGCCGCTTCTACGTCTACCAGGTGCGCTCGAAGGACGGCGGCCTCACGTGGTCGCAACCGCGGCGGGTCGCGACGCACGCCAGGGCACACCTGTGCGAGCCGGGCATCATCCGTTCTCCTGACGGCAAGCGACTCGCCGTCCTGCTCCGCGAGAACAGCCGGCGCATGAACGGGTTCGTCATCTTCTCGGACGACGAGGGGGAGACGTGGAGCCACCCCCGCATGCTCCCAGCCGCGTTGACCGGCGACCGCCACACCGCGGTCTACGCGCCCGACGGCCGCCTGTTCATCTCGTTTCGCGACCGTACGCTCGATAGCCCGACCCACGGTGACTGGGTCGGATGGGTGGGGAAGTTCGCAGACATCGTCAATGGCACGGAAGGCCAGTACCGCGTGCGTATCATGGACAACACCAAGGGTGCGGATTGTGCGTATCCCGGGGTCCTCATCCAGCCAGATGGGACCATCGTCACTACGACGTACGGCCACTGGACGAAGGGCGAAGCGCCCTACATCGTCACGGTACGATTCAAGCTCGAGGACCTCGACGCGCGGCTATCGCGCTGACACGTCACCCGCCGAAGTTGAGTCCGCACTCGGGGCAGCGTTCGGCGCCGCTGGTTGGAAAGGCCGTTCCGCAGGCCGGGCACGTCGTTTCCTCCGCGTCGAAATCGACGACGGTCTCGACCGCAACCCGCTCGTCGTCCGCGAGCTCCGAATTCCAGTGCGTTTCGATGGCTGCGCGCGCGTTCGCGAGCGCATCGGGCGGCGTGACCAGGAGCAAGGCCGGTCCGCAAGAACCGGGTTCGCAGCCGGGCGGTGCGACGATGTCGTGGGGG
>JABSRK010000365.1 GCA_013213915.1 Planctomycetota bacterium | reverse complement strand
TCTCCAGCAGCCGCGTGAGGATCAGGGCGTCATCCAGGGTCGCGCGCAGCTCGGCTTCGCCGCGAATCACCGAGAGCAGGTGGGCGATCTCCAGGCTGTAGCCATCCCCCTCCGGCAGCTCGATGGTGCGCTAGCCGCCGTCCTCGTACAGGATCAGCCGCGGGTCGCGGCCCAGGACGAAGTCGGCCACGCACGCCTCGAACACGCCGCGGAAGCGCATCTGGAAGGGGAAGGCCCCCGAGGGAAGCCAGCCGCCTTCGGCGACGGCGGACCGGGGACCGTCGCCGTAGTGGTAGACGCTCGTGACGTGGCCCGACGTGCCGTGGCTCGTCACTGCGTCGGGGAGACCAAAGCAGTGAAGGAGGAAGTCCGCGTCGTGGACATGCAGATCAAAGAGGGCGCCGCCGCAGGAGTCGTCGTCCTCGTAGAAACCGCCGCCCCACGCCGGCCGGCCGCCGAGGCGCTGGAACCAGGCCGCACGCACGTCGCCCAGACTCCCGTCGCGCACACGATCGTGCCGCCAGCTCCATCCTGGCCAGAAGCGCATGCACATGGCGGGCATGCACACGGTGCCGGCGTCCTTGGCCGCCTGGACGAGCTTCATCGCGTCCTCTTCGCAGAGCGCGACAGGCTTCTCCACGAGAACATGCTTGCCGGCGGCCAGGGCCTTCAAGGCGAGGGGAACATGAGTGGGCGTGTAGGTGCAGATGCTCACCAGGTCCACAGCCGGGTCGGCGAAGATCTCGTCCGGCTCCGCGTAGCCGTGGACGCTGTCAGGGTCGAAGAGGGGCTCGTCCGCGGCGCCCGGCGCGAGGTTGACCGTCTGTCCCGAGGGTTTGCCTGCGCGCAGGTCCGGGTCCTTGTCGCACACGGCGACCACCGTGTTGGCAAGCCCGTTCTGGCGAGCAGCTGCATACGCACCGAGATGGGTCCGCCCCATGAAACCGAGCCCGATGACACCGACGCCGATGGGGTCGCTCATGAGTGAAGCTCCATGATGAGATCGCGGGCGCGTCGCATGTCTCCCACTCGATCCTCTCCGGCCTCGCGCTCGATCATCATGTCCACTCCGGGCAGCCTGGTCGACACGATGTCGAGGAACGCCGGCCAGACCACGTCACCGTCGCCGACCGGCACCTCAGTGCCCCACGTACCCGGCTCTGCCGTGGCGGTGGCGTCCTTCACGTGGATCTGTCGAACGTGAGGCGCAAGGCTGGCGAGGGCCGCGACGGGATCGCCGGTGCCATAGAGGATCATGTTCGCCGGGTCGAAGTTGACGCCAGCGGCCGGACGGTTCAGCTCGTCGAGAACGTCAAGCAACGTTGCCGCTGTCTCCTGCCCGGTCTCGAACGCGACGGTCACTCCCTCGGCATCGAAGGCGTCCACCAGGTCTCGCAGCCTCTCCAGCATGGTCGTCCGCTCGGGGTCGCCCCGGGTCTCGGGTAGGAAGCCGGCGTGGAGCGACACCAGGTCGAGACCGAGGCGGCGTGCCAGCTGCGCGTTGGACCGAGCCGCGGCGAGGTTCTTGGACCAATGCACGTCGGGACGGACGCCGCCGGTTTCACGGATGGACTCCAGGGTCGTGTAGTCCTCCCCTTCCATCCCCATCATCCCGGACCGGAGCTTCAGGCCGGATTCCCGAAGACAGCGGACGGTGACAGCCTCGTCCCACGTGCCTTCACACAGTGGGTCGAGGGCAATCTGGATCTCGTTCAGGCCGATTTCGCGAACCTGTCGGCAGAGGTCCTCCGGCCCCTCCGGGCGCAGCGACCAGCTACAGACGCCGAGCATGCCTGATTCTCCTTCGTTCATGGACGGATTCTACGGTGAGGCTGGCGATACTGCGGGGAGAGGGTAAGACACGGCGCCTTCGGCGAGACTGGAGGTGAACCCGGCAGCGGCCTCAGGGTAAAGTCAGGTAGTCCGCGCGAGTTCTGCGAACGAGGACAATCATGTCAGTATCACTGCGGCGCGCGCAACCGTTTGGCCGCTATCGGCGCAATCCCCTCTCGGCGCTGACCCTGCTGTTGGCCTTGGGGATAGCCGGGGCCGCGACTGCTCAACAGGACACGCATGTCTGGGTCGTCGGTTCTGCATTGTTCGGTCCGCAGTCGTTCTACGAGATCGCGCCCACGGGCTCCGTCGTCGCGCAGCACGGCATCAGCGCGATCGGCTTCGGTCCCGCCGTTCTGGCGTCGGGCCGCGACAGCCTCGGCAACGTGACACTGTGCATCACGGCGGGAGCGCCACCGTTCTCCCACTTCGCGACGTACCGATCCGGCGTGGGCGTGGTAGGCGCAGGCTTCTCCGTGAGCGGTGGCACAGTGAGAGCCATGGAGGCGGATGCGGCAGGCGGGCTCTGGTACATCAGGGTCGGCGCGTCCACCGCTGTGGTCCGGCGGCTGGCCAACGGATCGCAGCCATGGACGACGCCCGTGGCGGTGGGCGCATTCCAGCTCGCGCCCGGGCCGGCGGGTGGCATCTGGGTCGCCAACCCGGTGAACGGAACCGTGACGTTGATCGACGCAAACGGCACGATCGTGTGGTCATCGATCGTGCCGTCGCTTTCCACGGTCGATCCTGCCGCGGACTCGCTCGGTCGCCTGTGGGTGCTCGCGTCACCTACCGCGCTGCGGCGCCTGTCCTGGAATCCGGCGCAAGGGCAGGTGGTGGTCGACCTGTCGATCACGGCGCCCGCGCCCCTTGTCGACCTCGAGGTGGACGGCTGCGACGTGCTGTGCGCGACATCCTCTGCCCTGAACGCGGTGCTCCTGTTCGCACCAACCGGACAACCGCTGCCGACGGTGCCGGTGCCCCTCCCCGGCCTGGCCTTTGCCGCGCCGGGCTCGTCGGGCGACCTTTGGGTCGGGGCCGGGGGCAGCGTCGCCCGGATCGATCGAGCCGGCGCCGTAGTCAGCAATGTCGCCAGCGTACCCACGCCCGTCAACACGGGTGACGCGACGGGCGTGGTGCTCGCCAACGTCATCGACCCTGGCGGCGACCCGGATGGGGACGCGTTCAGCAACCGCCGCGAGTGGAGGCTGGGCACCGATCCGTTCAGCGCCAGCAGCCTCCCCCCCACGGTGAGCGTGTCCGCCGTGCCGGGCGCCGCGCCTCCGGTGCTGAACGTGGTCTACGTCGACTCGTCGCCCGGCCATCAGTCCGCGTCGTATCAACTCGGCGTGTCCGCCAGCGCCACCAACGGCATCCCCCTCGGACCCGCCGGCACCTGCCCCATCGTCCCCCTCGACTACGACACCCTGCTGTCGATCAGCATCGGTCCGCCGACAAACCTGTTCCAGGGGTTCTCCGGCACCCTCCAGGGCGGCACGGCCACCGCGTCCATCAATCTCCCCCCCGGTATCCCGCCCGGTACGCTGAGCGCGTTCCTCGGCGGCGTGACGGTCGGGTCCGGCGGCGTCCTCATCGCCATCGCGGACGCCTTACCCGTCATCAACCCGTAG
>JABSRK010000364.1 GCA_013213915.1 Planctomycetota bacterium | reverse complement strand
CCAAGTTGTTGTCGACGCTCTCTGTTACCCTCTCGTTCCCGGTCTTCTCCGGATCGTCGGGGAGGTACTCGTCCTGATTCCTAAACCGCAGGTCGGAGGTTCGAGCCCTCCCGGGATCGCTCTTCTCTTTGTTTGCCCCGTCTTCTCCAACCACTCCTGAGGCAAACCTGAGCCCGGCTTACTTTCGTTCGGGAACCGGCGCGCCGATCTTCTTGCGCCAGTCCTTCAAGAGACGGTGCAACTCGTTGCGTTCGTGGGGCATCTTGTCTGCGAGATTGTTGCGTTCGCGGATGTCGTCGGAGAGGTCATAGAGTTCGAGGGCACCGTCCTCGAAGTACTCGTGCAGCTTGAAGCGCCCCTTGCGGATCACACTGCAGGGGCGGGTTCGGAACAGCGGGTCGCGTTGTTCGTGGGTGACCTGGTAGCTCTGCAGATACGCAGGGAAGTGCCAGAACAGGGGCCGCTCGTCGAGGCCGTCAACTTCGCCCTTGAACAGGGGTACCAGGTTGACGCCGTCGAGGACCTGGTCGGGGCGCTTGGCATCGGCGATCCCCAGAAGTGTCGGGTAGAGGTCCACGCCGGTGATGGGTTCGCTGGTCTTCCCGGCCTTCACGACGCCGGGCCAGTTGACGAAGAAAGGCACGCGGATGCCGCCCTCGTAGTAGGTGCCCTTGTAGCCCCAGAGCGGGTCCATGTCGGTCGCCGGACCGTAGCCGCCGTTGTCGGAGTAGAAGATGATCACCGTGTCGTCGAGTAGATCGAGTACTTCCAGCTTGGCGATCAACTTACCGACACCGTCGTCGACTGCCTGGATCATGGTGGCCATCTTGACGTGCTTGTGGAGCTTCCCGGGCT
Source organism: Planctomycetota bacterium (assembly GCA_013213915.1). Classification (GTDB taxonomy): domain Bacteria; phylum Planctomycetota. The sequence goes on along the minus strand of JABSRK010000364.1, from coordinate 2,666 downwards.
TCTTCTTCTGGTACTTGGGGAGCAACTCAGGCTTGGCGTGCAGTGGCGTGTGGACCGCAAAGTGGGCGAGGTAGGCGCACCAGCGTTTGTCCTTGCTCGCCTCGATGAAGTCGATGCACCGGTCAGTGAGCACGTCGGCGAGGTAGGCGCCGTCGGGGCCGCGGTGGCCCTTGAAGCCGGGCAGGCGCCTGTAGTCGACGGAGACGTCGAAACCCTGCGCTCTTGGGGTGGTGCCCAGGTGCCACTTGCCGAACATGCCGGTGCGATACCCGGCGGCCTGCAGGCTCTCCGCCCAGGTGACGATGTCCGGGCGCAGGGTGGCCGTGCCGGGGATGTGGGCGAGGAGACGGTTCTTGGCCTTGCCGCGCGGTCGGGTGCCGACGTTGAAGATCTTGTGGCGCGGGGTGTACTGCCCGGACAGTAGGCAGCCGCGGGCCGGGGCGCAGTTGGCGGCGCAGGAATAGGCATCCGAGAACACCAGGCCTCGCTTCGCCAGGGCGTCTATGTGAGGAGTCTCGTAGAAGTCGGAGCCCATGTAGCCGGCGTCTCGCCAACCGAAGTCGTCGAGGTATATGAACAGGATGTTCGGCGGCTTCGCAGCAGTCGCGAGTTGCGGCAGCAAGACGAGCACCAGGATTCCCAGCGCGGTCTGACGCCGGGCGGTCGGTTCCTTTTCTTGTCTCTGTTCCATTGTTGTGGGCCCGCAACACCCCATCTGCGCAGGCATCATAACGACGTCACGACGCCATCAGAGTCGACCATATGTCGCCCGCCTGGGTTGCGTCAACGGTGCGACGAGGGATGGCAAGCCGCGCAGACGGACGTGAGATGCTGTCAAGATGTCGGGGCCGACATGGTCGGGCAAGGACGAATTGCCCGGCGTCGCGGGGCCCTGTAGGCTGCGGATGTTGGATCTCACGCGGATGGGACCTTGCCGCAGCCGGTGAGATTAGTCGTTCAGTAGCGTAGGTGGTTTGGCATGAGCATCGATGCGATCGCCCGTGGTCTCCTCATCGTTTCGTTGGCCCTTGTGGCCGTGACCGTCCACGGGCAGCAGCCGCCGTTGCTGCAGAGCGTCACCCTGCGTAGCGGCAATGCGGCGATCGGTGCCACGGATCCGCAGACCAGCATGCTGGTCGGGCCTGCGAACGCACCGTTTGCCGCTGCATTCACGGCGGCGAGTTTTGCGTCCGCATCCAGCGGGCCGCCCGCGGTCGTCATCAGTCCAAACCCCGCCTGGCTAGCCGCGTTGCCGTCCGATCCCGTAGCTCAATGGATCGCCACCGTGGCGTCGGGGTTCAACCAGGGGTCGGCGTTGTTTGCCATCGACTTCACCGTCTTGCCGTCAACGTTCGTCTCGGCGACTCTCACCCTTGACTACGTGGTCGACAACTACATCGGATCGAGTATCGCTCCCGGCGTCTACTTGAATGGGATGCCGCTCTCGGGGAACACTTTCTTGCCCGCGTGCGCGCCCTCGGGCTGTGCCGCTTTCTTCGCGCCCCAAGTGATGGTCCGGACCGACATCGCTCCGCTGCTACTGCCGGGAAACAATACGCTCTACATCTACCTCAACGACACTGGTGTCACCGGCGGTCTTCTCTTCAGCGCAACCATCGACATCTACGGCTTCACGAGTCCCGAGTATCAGACGAACTTCTCCTTCGCCGCAAGCCTGGACGTGAACGGTGTCCAGGGAACCGCGTACGCCCCCGCGACCGTCACGGTTCCCATCGGCATGACTGCCACGTTGGGGCTCGTAAGTGTCAACGTGGGACAGCAGTGGGATCTTGGCTCGGGTCTTGCCCCGTTGATTCCCGCCAGCACCGGTGCCCTCATCTCGTCTGACGGGCAGATCGTGAACCTGGACCTCACGGACCCGACCCTCAGCTTGTGGTTCAACTTCCTGCAAGGCCCCTCGTGGGGACCGCTGACGTCGGTGTCGATCCCGTTCTCGCTGTCATACGCCACGGCGGTGTCAGCTCAGATGGTCGTGGTGGATCCGGGCTTGATGTCCGGCATCGCGCTGTCGCAGCCGGTGAGGTTGATCGTCCAATAGCGCTCAGGTTCGTGAACTGCTTCGAGTGTGCGACACGGTGCTCTTGGGGCGACGTGGGGAAGAAGGGGTGAGCGTCACCGCGACGGTGGGATCTCAGATGCCGCAGAGCATCTGGTACCACACGGATGCCTTGTTTGTCGGGCTCCGCATCGTCCGTCCTCTCAAGGAGCTGACGGCGGAAGCGAAGAAGAGGTTCGAGTAGCGGGCTGAACGATGGGACGAATCACCAGGCGAGACTTCATCAACGGAACTCTGGTGGCCGCTGGAGCATCCATGTTGCCACGTGGATCCAAGACTCCCGCCGACCTGGCCAGGTTCGACCCACCGTACTATCCGCCGTCACTTACGGGCCTGAGGGGATCTCACCCGGGGGCGAACTCCCACGCCCACGACAGAGCGCTGGCCAAGAGATCGGATTGGGGGACGACCACGGAACTGAGTGAGAGCTACGACTTGCTGGTTGTGGGGGGAGGGATCAGCGGGCTGTCGGCGGCCTATCTCTATCTGCAGAAACACGGTGAAGACAAGAAGGTGCTCATCCTGGACAACCATGATGACTTCGGAGGTCACGCGAAGCGCAACGAACACACGGTTGGTGGCAAGACCC
>JABSRK010000363.1 GCA_013213915.1 Planctomycetota bacterium | reverse complement strand
CGGCGCATCCCCGGCCGAGAGCCGCTCGAGCATGGAGATCGCCGAATTGGTGACGCCTTCGGTGGACGTGCCTTTTTCGCCCTTGGCGTTGCGCTCGTCGAACCAATCGAAACCACGACTCAGACCCCAGCGCTTCCCTATGACGACATGGCTGACGACACCAGCGGTCGCAAAACCGCTTTCGCGCAGGATCCCGGCCAACGTGGGTATCTCGGCGGACAGCGCGGTGCGCGGACGAACCACCCCATGCCCGCTCGGGTACAAACCCGTGAGCATCGACGTGACCGAGGGAATCGTCCATCCCGACGTCGCATAGGCGCGATCGAAGCGCACCCCTTCCGCCGCCAGCGCATCGATCGATGGCGAGGTGTCGCGCGCATAGCCGTACGCACCGAGGTGATCTCGCCTCAGCGTATCGACGACGATGAATACCGCGTTTCGGATCCCGACTGTCTGCTGGTTCCGGCAGCTCGTCAGAAAGCCCGCCAAGAGCAGTGCCGCGGTGATCGCAAAGGTCGATAGAGCACGTCGCATTGTGTGTTCAGTTCACTCGTGACACCAGCAGGGAGGGGGCCGCCGGGGGTCGTCAGCTTAGCAAGCGGTATCGTATCCTCACGTGTTCCCAACGCCGGATCGAAGGAGTGCGGCATGACCGATCGCGAACCCCTGCTCGTCGAGCGTGACGCAGGGATCCTGACACTCAGCATCAACGACGCGCCCATCAACCGCATGTCGTTCGAATACATGGACGCCCTCGAGCAAGCAGTAGATGACGCTGCCGGCGACCCCGGCGTGCGGGTGCTCGTATTCACCGCGGCGGGAGACCAGAATTTCTCGGTCGGTATGGACCTCAAACAACTCGGGGCCGGTGCGGCGGCCCGGGGTGGCGCCGAAGCTGTCTTCGACCAGCGTCTGCGCGTCTTGGCGACCATCGAGAACATGGCGAAGCCCTCGATTGCCACCTTGTTCGGCTACTGCCTCGGCGGAGGATTGGAGTTGCCACTCGCATGTCACTTTCGCCTCGCCGCCGATACGGGCGCCAGGATCGGGCTCCCCGAACTCGACCTCGGAGCTGTACCAGCCTGGGGGGGTACGGCACGCCTGACCCGATGCGTCGGCCGCGACCACGCGCTCGACTTGATCCTGCGTGCGAAGAAGATCGATGGACCAGAGGCTCACCGGATCGGCCTGGTACACGAGGTCCATCCACTCGATCAACTCAAGACTGCCGCTCGAGAACTCGCATTGGAACTCGCGGCCATGCCTCCGGTGGCGGTGGCGGGGGTGCTGCGCTGCGTCGTCGGTGCTGGCGCGGCTTCGCTTTCCGAGGCGCTCGCCGAGGAGCGAGCCGCCGTACTGCGCTGCAGCGGCACCAAGGATCAGAGCGAAGGCATGCGAGCCTTTCTCGAAAAACGCCGTCCCATCTTCACTGGAGAGTAGACGCAGCCACGCCGACCGCGTTCGTCAACCACCGGAACCACCGAACGGGAGAATAGACATGAAAGAGCTTCGAGATCGGGTCGCCATCGTCACGGGCGCCGCGAGTGGAATCGGGTTGGCGCTGAGTCGACGTTTCGCCGCCGAGGGGATGCGCGTGGTGCTGGCGGATGTCGAGGAAGATGCGCTCGAAGCGGCCCGCCGAGAGCTGGTCGATGGCGGCGCAGAGACGATCGCGGTGCGAACCGACGTGAGCCAGGTCGACCAGGTCAGCGCGCTGGCCGAGGCGACCCTCGACGCCTTCGGCAAGGCACACGTGCTGTGCAACAACGCGGGGGTGTTCGCCGCCGGCGCGTCTTGGCAGGCGCCGCTGTCCGACTTTGAGTGGGTGTTCGGAGTCAACGTCTGGGGTGTGCTTCACGGCATTCGCAGCTTTGTCCCGATCATGCTCGAGCAGAATGAGCCGGCGCACATCGTCAATACCGCGTCGATGGCCGGCGTGACTCGCGCGCCGCTCGTATCGGCGTACTACATGAGCAAACACGCCGTCGTCAGCCTGAGCGAGACCCTCTACCTCGAGCTGGAGGATGGGCCTATCGGCGTCTCGATGCTGTGTCCCGAGGTCATCAACACCCGTATCGGCCGCTCTGAGCGCAATCGCCCACCGCATCTCAAGCGCGGTGAGGAGGAGGAACCCACTTCGACCCTCGTGGAGTCGAGCCTCGCCGAGGCGATCCATCAGGGACTCGACCCGTCGGTGATGGCCGATCGCGTCGTCAACGGGATCCGTGACGATCAGCTCTACATCCTCTCCGAGGAGGGCGGCGCGTGGCGGGAGGTCTGTAATGCGCGCCTCGATGACATCCGCCTGGCCCGCAACCCGAGCGGACCGGTGATCGCCGCCACCAACTGATCACTCACGCTGGTCGTCTCCATCTTCGTCCCGATTCGGAACATGAGCTTGCGGATCGCATTCCGCTTTCCTTCGACGAACCACCAGAAGAGTTGGCCGCACAGATGCCCGCACACCCGAAAGATCCCAACAACCGAAACGGACCGCGGCTGCCGGAATCCGTCGACGAGATCACCGCCGGGTGGCTCACGAGCGCACTGATCGTTCGTCACCCCGGCACGCTCGTTGCCGAGGCCACCCAGACATGGGTCATACGCGGTTCCGGCACCAAGATCGCTCTCGAATTGGTGTACGAGTCAGACCCAGCGGGCCTCCCCACGTCGTTGATCGTGAAGGCGGCACTCGAGGAACACGGGATCCCCGTTTCCATCCGGCCCGAAGCGTTCTTCTACGACATCGTGTGTCCCCAGATTTCGGTGTCGACGCCACGTTGTGTTTATTCGGCTCACGACGAGGAGCCCGGCGTCGTCGTGCTCGAGAACCTGCTGGCCCGCGGCTGCCAGATGACCGATTCGATCGCGGGTTGGGGTGTGGACGCAGTCCGCGACGCACTCGCACAGCTGGCGAGCCTGCACGTCAGGTGGTGGGGCCAGGGACATGTACCTGGTGTCCCCGATTTCGCCGGCTCGAACGCGCTCGGTGCCGTGCTGATGGAGCCCGGGTACTGGGAATCGTGTGTCGCCGGTCCGACCGCCGAATACGTGCCCGAGCCGTTCCGCGATCGCGAGCAGATGGCGCGCTGGGTCCCGGTGTTGTGGGCACTCGACAACAGCGAGCCCAGGTGCCTCCTGCACGGTGATGCCCATCTCGGCAACACCTACATCGATGCCGACGGCCGGCCCGGCTTTCTCGACTGGCAGAGCATCTGCGCCGGGCACTGGGGCCGGGAGGTCTGCTACTTCGTGGCGGGTGCGCTCAGCATCGAGGATCGGCGAACCCACGAGGAATCGCTCTTGCGCGGTTATCTCGATGCGCTCGCGGCCGGCGGCGCCGACCCCGTCCCCGGCTGGGACGAAGCCTGGCTGAGCTACCGACGGCACATGCTTCACGGGTTGCTGTGGTTCCTGTGTCCGACGCTCTTCCGATCTAGAGCCTCCTCCCAATTATTTAGTCGGGACATAAGATCCGATAACATCGTAAGTGTGATTTGTAACTATAAGTGGTATGTTTGCTTGACCAAGTTT
>JABSRK010000362.1 GCA_013213915.1 Planctomycetota bacterium | reverse complement strand
GTGGCGACACGGGCACAGACTGTATCGGTACCTCCTTGCGGCATGGCTGCAAGTCATTGGTCAACTTCGAACTGTTAGCCAAACCACCGGCTGAGCGTGCTGCCAATAATCCTTGGCCGCTGTGGCCGCGAATCTATCGCGTTGATTACGGCCATGCAGAAGCCACGGAAAAGTTCGGAGAAGACCCGCGCGTTTACTCCATCATGAGCAAGGAATTCCTGATGGACGACGACGACCTCAAGCGCCATCTGGGGGAGGGCCCCAGCAACACCGACGACAAGCCGCTGATCGAATTCGGACGGGAGGTGGAGGCCGACGAGCGCGGTGTGGTCTTGCGTATCCTCGGGGCGCGCAGCCCTGTCAGCGAGGTGATAGCCGCGGGCACGCTCCCGGAGGACGATGCCGAGATCCTCGCCCAGTACGCGACCGCCGCCGACCAGATGATGCGGGGGCAGACGGAGTTGTGGTATCCGAAGCGTCCGTACGCAGACCTGCTGTACTTTCGCCGGGCGCTGGCTCTTGCGCCGGACAGCGAAGACCTGCGCTTCAATCTCAAGCTGTCGTCCTCCGCGCTCGAGAACGTGCAGCGCGTCCTTGCGGGGAACCCGCAGAATGACTACGCCTTGCGTGATCTGGCCCGCATCCTCATGGAGCGCGGTGATCTCGACCGGGCTTATGAAGCCGTTGTCTCCGCCAACGGTTTTCGGGGAGACAGCGGCGATGGTGTCTATCTCCAGGGTCTCATCGAGTTGCTGCGTGGTGACCCGGCGAAGAGCGTGGTCACGCTCGAGCCCTTTATTCAGGCGAACTGGGATGTGTCCACGGCGCCGCCGATGCTGTTTAGCCAGGCGTTGCACGCCTATGCCACCGCCCGTGAGCGGATCGGTCGCCCTCCTCCTTCGGAGATGCGTAAGCGCGCGAACCGGATCGTCCCGTGCAGTCGAGAGCTCTTCGACCTGATGTGCTCGTCGGCGCTCGCCGCCGGGCGGTAGCTGGCGACGGTCAGAATCGCAGGTAGACGATTTTCGGCGGGTTCACGGACTCGTCGAGGCCCAGCTTGCAGGTCACCAGCTCGCCTCTCTCGAACCTGAAGACAACCTCGGCAAGTTCGGGTTGCTCGGCGATGCGCACGCCGACGACGGATACGCACTTTCCGTGTTTTTGGTGGAGCCCCGAGAAGACGTTGCTGATGACGGATGCGGGGATCTGCTCCAGGAAGCGCTCGCTGAACTTGGCACCGAGCTCCTCGCTCGGCTTGGCGACGAAGTGAGGTACGAGCATTTTTGCAGCGACCTCGAATGCGGGGGAGACCGTGCGGAGCTTTCCGAGGGCCGTCTTCAGCAGTTCTTTTCCGACCTCATCGACACTGCGGCCGCAGTTCGTCAGGACGACGGCACCGATCTTCCAGCGTGGTGAGAAGCCGACCCAGCTGCGAAAGCCCGCCATGCCGCCGTTGTGCCAGACGACGTTGCCAGATTCCTGTGTGTGGTCCACGATCCAGGCGAGGGCGGTCGCCTTGGTCCAGCCGTCCCAGATGCGCTGTGGCGTGTGTAGCTCGGTGAGACTGCCGCCCGAGATCGGCGCTGCGGCCGCGTCGCCAGCGTGCAGGTTCATCGAGATGAAACGTGCGAGATCGGTGACGGTGCTCGCTATGGCGCCCGCGCCCTCGAGGCATCCAAGGTCCCAGTCTTTGGCGGGGATGGGCGTGGCCTCTGCGGTGTATGGCGCGGCGAGCCCGCGGCGGCGTACGTTGTCGAGGGTGATGCGCGTCGAGGACATGGCCGCGGGCTGCAGAACGTATTTTGTGAGCGCCTCTTCGTACGTCGAACCTGCGGCCTGGCCGAGCGCGTGTCCGAGCAGTCCCACACCGAGGTTGGAGTACATCGCCGACGCGCCCGTCGGGTACGCCAGCTTGGTCTTGGCGAGGCCCTCGTAGAGCTGCGCAACCGAGTATCCGTTCCACGGGTCAGCTGCTGTCCCGGTCAGGTTGACGGGGTTGCGGGGCAGCCCCGAGCTGTGCGTCGCGAGGTGCCGCAGCGTGATGTGCCTGGCGCCGCGCGGATCGTGCGGCAGCTTCACCTCGGGCGGCAGGTATTTGCTGACCGGATCGTCCATGCGGACGAGCCCCTTGTCACGGAGCTGCACGAGCAGACTGGTCGTGAAGACCTTGCTGACCGAGCCGATGCGGTACAGGGTCGCCCGGGTCGCGCGACGGTTGGACGTGCGGTCAGCGAATCCGTGCACCGCTACGAACGCGATCCGGTCTCCCTGCACGACCGCCGCGGCGATGCTCGGGTACCCGCCGACGTCGAACCGTTCACGGATCAGATCCGCTAGCGGATCAGCCGTCTGTTGCCCACAGACAGAACAAGCAAACGCAAGAAATAAGAGATGACGCATACGGTGTCAGGCCGAGTTCTTTCACTTGGAGGGGGGGGATACCGTAGCTGATAGCGGAGCCGAGAGAATCCGGCCTGGCACCGATTCACTTCCAGGGCCGGGACTTCCCCCTCACCGACGTCGACGGCGAGGTTTTGCACGCCCCGGTCACTTGACGTGCTTGAGCTCGTCTGCGGACCACGCGGATGTACGGTCCCCGAGCGCCTTGCGCTCACGGCTGACGAGCTCGACCCCGACAGGGTCAGCCTCGTGCCCGAACGAGCGCCGGATGAACGTGAGGACCCCGGCGACCTCCTCGTCGGAGAACGACGGCAGGCCCGGCATCTGCATGTCGTAGGCCTTGCCTCGAACCTCGATGGGTCCAGCGACGCCATTGACGAGGATGCGGACGAGGCGCGACGGAGAGCCCGTCACCCACTCCGAGTTCCGTAACGGTGGGGCGAGGGAGTCCATGCCTGAACCGTTCGCCTGGTGGCAGCCGCGGCAGACGAGGCTGTAGAACTGGCGGCCCGTGTCGAAGAGCGCCTTCTCCGGTGCGGTCAGGGGACGCAGACGGAGCTGCTCCCAGTCCTCCTTGCCGGGCCAGGTGGTGAACGAAGCGATGCGACTGGGGAGCTTCGCCGCCGGTTCTGCGTCCAGCCGCAGCGCGCGGAGCTTCTTGGACGCGATGCCGTCCAGGATCGCGCGTCGTTGCCAGGGGGCCGTCGTCTCGGCGATCGCCATGTCGATCAACCGGCGGACCCGCGGACCGTTTCCCTCGGTGGTCACGCACGCCGCCAGGCTCTTGACGAGCGCCGCTCGCCCGGCCCCCTTCTTGGCCCATGCGGCCGCGGCATTCAGTCGCCCGAGGAACTCCAGTTCGCGACGCCACAGCCCCGAAACGGCGGCGTCCCGTTCGGACCGCGTGTCGCAGCTCTCCCGCAGGATGCGTTCCATGGCGCGCTCCGCGTCGGCGCCGCCCAGGGCTCCCAGCGTGTGCAGTAGCTGTCGCCGCAGCGCGCGTCCGGGGGGGTTGGGGAGGTTCAAGACGCGTTCACGAACCACGTCCGCCGCCGCCAGCGTCTCCGCGAGTCGTAGCCCCTGAGCCTTGATTTTCGGGTCCCGGTCGTCGATCGCAGCGAGGACCGACGGCGCGTCG
>JABSRK010000361.1 GCA_013213915.1 Planctomycetota bacterium | reverse complement strand
GGTGCGTTGCTGGAGGACGCGTCTCGGAGCCCGGTCCTCTACGGCGACCCGTTCGAGACGTACGACGCTGACGACGGGAGTGCCGCGCTCGCGAAGCTCGATGAGGCGATGGACTCGCTGTTCAGCAAGAAGCTGGATCAGGTGGTCGTCGACAAGCGCCCGGACCACGTCATCTGCACGCACTGGTTGCCGCTCAGGCGGCTCGAGGCGCTCAGAGAGGAAGGGCGATTCACTGCCAGCGTGACTGCGGTCATCCCAGATCCCGATGTCTGCGATCGATGGACGAGCGACGTTGTCACCAACTACCTCGTCGCCGAAGACGACTTGAAAGCGAGGCTGCAGGGCGCGGGTATCGATCCTACGAACGTAACGGTGACGGGTACGCCGGTGTCACCTGCGTTCGACGAGGGGCTCGACCGTGATGCCGTCATGCGGGAGGCGGGTCTCAAGGCGTCGGCGGCGACGGTCTTGCTGAGACCCGGCGGGATCGGAGACGACGATCGCGTCGTTCTCGTCGTGAAGGGCATGCTCGAAGCGACGAAGCTCCTCAATGTCGTCGTGCTCGCGGGCAAGAACCAGGGCCTCGTCGATGCACTCGAAGGGCTTGATGTGCCGGGGGCCAGCGTCGTGAAGACGTACGGCTTCGTGCAGAACATCCACGAGCTCATGGGCGTCTCGGATCTGCTCGTCTCCCGCGCGAATCCGCACACGATGGCGGAGGCCGCTGCGGCTGGACTTCCGGTTCTGATGCTGCGCCCGAGCCCGGGCGCCGAGGAACGGATGGCTGATCGCGTGGAGCGCGCTGGTTGCGGGCGCAGGGCTTACGGCGAGCGCGATCTCAATTTCCTTCTGGGCGAGTTGCTGAGCAATCCTCGCTACCTGAAGGAGATGCGTGATGCCGCGCAGAGGCGGCGCCGTTCGGACACGGCCCACGCGGCGGTCGAGCGGATCGCAAAGATCGTGAAGTGAGCGTCGCGTACCCCAGGATTCTGGGGAGGGGACAGGTCCTCGGGACCTTCCGGGAGGCTGCGGAGTTCTCCGCCGCCTTCGGGTCGGACGGCGAGGCGAGGCTGGCGCTGGCGAGCGCGGCGCCCTCTGCGATTGCGACCCTGGTGCGCGCCATCTACGAGCGCGTTGACATGGACATCTGGATCTGGGGCTACGGCGAGGGCCCCGACGATCTCGTCACGCTGAGCGCCGCCCGTGCTCGCCTCCCCGGTCTCGACGCCGCGTTCGCGGATGCCGGGGAAGACGAGGCGATCGCGCTCCTCGCGCTGCTCGCCGACGTCGCTCCGCCCCCCGGTCCTCGCCTTTTTCCGCCTCGTTCACGCACCTTGGTGGGCGCAGAACCTCCGGGTTCCGTTCATTGCCCGCTCGCTCTCCGGACCGGCCCCGACGAGGTCGCGCGCCGTGTCGAGGCCTTTCGCTCCCGTGTCGGCCCCGATGTCCCGTTCTGGACCGCCGACCGCACCCTCGGAATCCGCTTCACGATCGACCGCACCGGGGTTTCGTTCAAGGCGCATCATCCGGTCATCCAGGAAGAACTCTTGCGCCGCTGCGAGCACGAGGGCATCGACGTGCTTTAGGTCGGCTTCATCAGGGGGAACAGGACGACGTCGCGCAGGTTCTCCTGGCTGGTCAGGAGGCAACACAGCCGGTCGATGCCCATGCCCCAGCCGGACATGGGGGGCATGCCGTACTCCATCGCGAGTATGTACTCCTCGTCCAGGGGCATGGCCTCGGCGTCGCCCGCGTCCTTCATGGCCGCCTGTTCTTCGAGACGCTGGCGCTGGTCGACGGGATCGACGAGCTCCGAGTAGGCGTTGACGATTTCCCAGCCCTTGACGAGGAGTTGGAAACGATCGGTGACCGCGGCGTTGTCGTCGCTGCGACGGGCGAGGGGGGAGAGCCCGACCGGGTGGTCGACGAGGAACATCGGCCCCGTCAGCTTGGGGCGGCTGACCTTCTTGTAGAGCTGATCGACGAGCGCGGCGTAGCCCAGGGTGCTCACGTCGGTGTCTTCGAGTTCGATGCCCTTCTCCGCCATGCGGACCCGGAGTCCGTCGGCGGTGTTGTCCTCGAAGATGTCGATGCCCGCGTCGCGCAGGATGAGGTCCTTGAAGCTGACCCGCGGCCACTCCCCTGAGAAGTCCACTTTCTCGCCAGCGAGCTCGACCTGGAGCGTGCCGAGGCACTCGGTCAGTGCGTGCTGAAGGAGCTGCTCGGTGAAGCGCATGTTGTCTTCGTAGTTCCACCATGCTGCGTAGTACTCGAGCATGGTGAAGTCCTGCAGATGGGAGGGGTCCATGCCCTCGTTGCGGAAGCAGCGCGCGAATTCGAACACACGGTCGTAGCCAGCCACGATGCAGCGCTTGAGCCATGTCTCCGGCGCGATCCGCAACGTGATGTCCATGTCGAGAGCGTTGTGGTGGCTGAAGAACGGGCGCGCCGTCGCGCCGGATGGCTTGGTTTGCAGGACCGGCGTCTCGACCTCCTCGAATCCGTGCCCTTCGAGGAACGTGCGGATGGTACGGATGATCTTGCTGCGCAGCATGAACCGATCGATGCTCTCCCGGTTCATGATCATGTCGAGATACCGCTGCCGATAGCACGTCTCCTGGTCCTGAACGCCGTGCCATTTCTCAGGCAGGGGGCGCAGCGCCTTGCCGAGGAAGATGATCTCGGTTGCGGCGACGGACGGTTCACCTGTCTTGGTGACCGTCATCGATCCGGCGACGCCGATGTGGTCGCCGATGTCGAACAGCTTCTTCCAGATCTGCTTGTAGAAGTCCTCGCCGACCTTGTCGAGCTGGACCCAGATCTGGCAGCGGCCACTCTGGTCCTGGAGGGTCGCGAAGCTCAGCTTCCCCATGACACGCATGGACACGATCCGGCCGCAGACGCGGACGCCCTCCGTGCCTTCGGGGAGCGCGCGGGCCTGATCGAGCAGGTGGGTGCGCTCGAAGCGCTCGGGCCACGGGTTCACTCCGGCGTCCCGGAGCCGGTCGAGCTTGTTGGCGCGGACCTGCCGCTGGTCACCACCGGTGTCGTTCGTCATGGACCTACCTCCGGTTCCCGCGCGTTATACCGGCCTCGGGCGGAAGGCCCCAGGGGACGGAAGCCTCTGCCCCCGTGCAGGATGGCGGTGTTTCGGCCGTTTGCTACCATGACCGTCCAACTCCCGCCTGAGAATGCCCAGGCCGTGGACCGGCCTGTTTTCCGGAGATCGCCCCGGTGATGAGACCAAGCGCGCTCTGCACATTCGTCTTTGCCCTCGCGTGCGGACTGGCTCCGGCGCAGGACGTCATCGCCGACGCCAAGAGGGCGCTCGCGGCCGAAGAGTTCGCCAAGGCCCTGGAGCTCCTCGAGGGCGCCTACGACGACATCAAGGGGGACAAGCTGGCCATGGGCTTGCTCGCCGAGTCGGCCCTCAAGGCCGGACGCTTCGGGCGCGCCATCGAGTACAGCGCCAAGTTCGCGGATATGGACGAGGCGAACCCTCGGGCGCATCGCCTCGGTGCCCTCTCCTTCTACTGGAGGGCGCAGGCGGCCAAGGAAGAACCCGGC
>JABSRK010000360.1 GCA_013213915.1 Planctomycetota bacterium | reverse complement strand
GGCCAAGGCTACGGGGGCGAGGAGTAATCTTGGGGTCATTGCTAGGCTCAGCGTTGAAGGCGGAGTCTACGGGTTCCCGCCCGACGGCGGAGAATAACAGAGTGCGCCCAGGCACACTAACAGTATCTTTTTTCAGCTAGAGACCAGTATCCTTGGAACCGGATAGGCAAATTGGGAAGCGCTACTCCTTCCGGGCTACCCCACGGGAAAGGAAGAGCATTGCCGGCTGGGTAAGACGCATCCCGGCTTGAATACTTTCCAGAAACGCAACGAGTAGCTCCCGGTCCATACCACTCGCGTTACGGAATGCCTCTCCTGATTTTCGCTTCGCCACCATGCCAGAGCGCGGACGCTTCGATCTCAACCACTCCGGGTTTGGCGAGGGACTCGCGCAGAACCTGGCGCTACTCCATGAATTCGGCACCCGCGACACCAGCAGAATCAGGGGAGACGGTCTCCTGGGCGTGCTCGACAACGGCATCGTCAACGCTGAGGAGCTCTTCATCGAATCTCCCGAACATCGCGGGACGGTCTTTGGCCTCTTCGCGCAGGCCTCCACGACCCCACCCTGCCGCTGCAAGGTTGACTTAGTCACAAGCGAAGGATACTCAAGGGCCATGCCGTCGCCCACCGACGCAGAGATTTTCACCCGTTGGGCGGACACGGAGGCCCCGCTTTTGCCGATCCTTCATGCATTCCACGACCGCGACGGGTTCCTGAGAGAAGAGGCCATACATGCCATTTCGGAAGCACTTCGAACCCCGATCGCCGATCTTTATGGAACGGTCACCTTCTACCACCATTTCTCACAGCATGCTCCCGGGCAGAGCGCCCCGAGGGTGTGCACCGGACCGATCTGCAAGTTGAAAGGTGCTGACGCCCTCCTCGACTCAATGCGTGCAGAGGGCGCCACCCCGATGGCGTGCTCCGGTCGATGCGACGACCCGGTGCCGGTCCTCAAGGGACGCCAGACCTTGGTGGCCTGTGACGGCCAGATGATGCCCTGGCACTCTCCCGTTCCGGCCCCTAACCCGGGCGGCCTCGAGGAGTGCGTGTTCGCCTCCATCCGGCAACCGGATCGCGCCACCTACGACGGCTACCGGCGCACCGGAGGCTACCTCGGCCTGGAAAAAGCGCTGGCAACCGATCCCGCAGCCGTGCGCCAGACCGTCAGCGACAGTGGATTGGCGGGCCGCGGGGGCGCCGGATTCCCTACCGGGCGCAAATGGGACGCCGTCGCTGAGGACCCCCGCGAACCAAAGACAATCGTCTGCAACGCCGACGAGGGCGAGCCGGGCTGCTTCAAGGACCGCACCCTGATGGACCTGGACCCCCACGCGGTCATCGAAGGGATGGCGATCGCAGCCCACGCGACAGGTGCCACGCGGGGCTTCATTTACCTGCGCTATGAATACCCGGAGACTGAGCAGATCCTCGAACGGGCCCTCGAGGAAGCCCGGGCGAGCGATCTCCTGGGCAGCCAGACTGGCTTCGATCTGTGGGTGCGGCGGGGCGGTGGAGCCTATATCTGCGGTGAGGAAACGTCGCTGCTGAACAGCCTGGAGGGCAAGCACCCGTTCCCGCGCAATCGTCCCCCCTTCCCCGTCACGCACGGATACGAGGACCTTCCGACCGTCGTTAACAACGTGGAGACCCTGGCATCGGTCCCGCCCATCCTCTCCAACGGTGCCGATTGGTATCGTCACCTCGGCACCGGCAAGCACGCCGGCACCAAGGTTATCAGCCTCTCCGGCGACGTGCGCCGCCCCGGCAACTACGAGGTTCCGCTCGGTTTACCGCTGTCCGAACTCCTCCATGAATGGGCCGGAGGCGTCCCCGACGAACGCGTGATCCAGGCTGTCACGATGGCCGGCCTCTCTGGCGGCTTCCTCGCCAGGGAGGGACTCGATGTGACGCTGGACGAGCCGAGCATACGCGCCCAGGGGTCATTCCTCGGTGCCGGCGGCATCATGGTTCTGGACGATTCCCGCGACATGGTGGCCGTCGCCCACTCCGCCATGGAGTTCTTCGCGCACGAGTCATGCGGCAAGTGCTTTCCCTGCCGGATTGGTACCGCCCGGCTGACGGAGCGTCTCGACAGTGGCGGACCCTCTTCGGTCGAAAGCTGGCGGGAGGAAGTCGATGACATTGGCTCCACCATGAAGGCCACCAGTGCCTGCGGCCTGGGGATGGCCGCTCCCCTCATCACCGAGAGTCTGGCCCGATGGTTCCCGGACCAGGTGGAAACGCACGTGAACAGCACGAACTCATGATCCAGCAAGGCCAGGAAGAACCCGCCGCAATCCCTACCGTCAATATCGACGGAGCGGACGTCCCGTTCACAGGAGGGGAAACGCTTTACGAGATCTGCTCCCGTCAGAAAAAAGATGTCCCCACCCTCTGCTACGACCCGAGGCTGGACCCGTTCGGGGGATGCCGGCTATGCGTCGTGGAACTTGAGGGTGCGCGTAACCCGGTTGCCTCCTGCACGACCCGGGCCACTGCAGGAATGAAGATCCGCACGGCAACCGAGGCCATCGAGAGGCACCGCCGCACCCTCATGGAGCTCGTGGTATCCGAGAATCGCCAGGTGGACGTGGATGAACTCGCAGGCTATGCGTCGCAGGAACTCAAGACCCTCGTGGAGAGATATGACGCCAACCGCGGACGCTTCCAGGGCAGACAATCCGGACAGAGCCGCGACGACGACGACAACCCCTTCATCCTGCGCGACTATGACCAGTGCATCTCCTGCTACCGATGCGTCCGGGTCTGTGCCGAACAGGAGGGCGACCACGCCATCAGCGTCATGAACCGCGGCTTCGACACCCGGATCACGACCGAATTCAATGGTCTGCTCCGTGACTCCGACTGCACCTTCTGTGGCCAATGCGTCCAGACCTGCCCGACCGGGGCCCTGGCGGACAAGAAGGCCCTCAAGCACGCAGATGTCCCTGGCGAAATCGAGAAGACGCGCTCCGTCTGTCCCTACTGCGGGGTCGGATGTTCGGTCGACCTGCTCAGCAAGGGCGACAAGCTCGTCGGGGTCCTGCCCGCAATGGATGGCCCCGCCAACGAAGGTGCCCTGTGCGTGAAGGGGCAGTTCGCCTTCGGGTTCGTGCAGCACGACGACCGGCTCAAGACCCCCATGGTCCGGGGCGACGATGGCGAACTCCATGCCACGGACTGGGACCATGCCCTCGACCGGGCCGCCGCTGGTCTGCGCGCGGTCGTCGAATGCCACGGCCGGGAGGCGCTCTACGCCATCGCCGCTGGCCGTTCCCGCCGTCAATTTCAAAGTGACTGAGCTGCCACCTTTATGGAGCTGGAACTCACGAGTCGGCTCCGATGTCCCGATGCCGACGTAGCCGGCACAATTCATCAATATCGCCGTGAGTCCAGAGGCACCGGTATCCTGGTTTTTTATGCTGAAATTTCCGCTGGTGTCCGAGATTAAATCCCAAGCGTCACCGCTGCCGGAATTGGCGTCAAGTCTCAGGTGGGTATCATCGGCCGTGTTCTCAATCTCCAGCACGGGATTACCACCTGTGCTTGTTCCAATGATGTAGACTGCCGCATTATTGCCT
>JABSRK010000036.1 GCA_013213915.1 Planctomycetota bacterium | reverse complement strand
CGCCGGGCTCGGCATCCTGCTGATCGCCCAGGAGCTCCTCGACGACAAGATGGCGCGGTCGCTCCGCAAGAAGTTCGACCGGTCCATGGCGCAGGGTCTCAACTGGATGCGCGTCAACTGGGCCGTCAACAGGAATCCGGGCGGCGGCTGGCACCTCTACTACCTCTACGGGCTGGAGCGCGTGGGCGACCTCATGCGTCGGGAGGGCATGGCCGGCCGTCTGTGGTATCGCGAGGGCGCGGCCCACCTGGTGAAGAAGCAGACCAAGGACGGCAAGTGGGGCGGCAACCCGCAGACGTCGTTCGCGCTGCTGTTCCTCAAGCGCGCGACGTGGCTGGGGGCCGTGACAGGGGCCGGTGGCACCGACCGCAACCAGCGCGTCTACCTGGCGGCGAGCGACGCAGCCGAGGTGGAGCTTCGCGCCGCCGGAAATCCCAAGCTGTCCATGTGGATCGCCGGCTTCAACCAGAAGAAGCTCGCGAAGCGCTTCCCCAAGGCCAAGGGGAAAGGGAAGGGGAAACGGGAGATGCGCGTTGCGCAGGTCGAGTACCTGCTCGACGGCAAGGTCGTGCACACGGCAAAGGGTGACGTCAACGCGGTCTGGGACGGGGAGCCGTTCGGCTACCGCCACGTCTTCAAGCGCTGCGGCCGCTACAGCATCGCCGCCCGCGTCCACATCAGAAACCCGGACGCCGCTCTCGCCGGTGAGGCCGACACGGTGCTTCTCGAATCGCCCCTCCTCATCGTCGAGGTCCTCGACCTCCCCAACCCGGACCTGGACACCCTGGGAGAATCTCTCCAGAGGAACAAGCTCAGCGGATTCGTGGGGCGGGTCACGGCGTCCTCGATCCAGAACGGATGGCCGCGCAACAGCCCGTGGATCAGCGACGGACGCCTCGTCACGGCGTGGCTCTGCAAGGCGAACGACAAGAACCCCTGGATCAAGATTCAGCCCAAGAACGCGATGAAGTTCGGGGAAATCGTGCTCTGGCCGAACCAGATCCACCACAAGATCAAGAAGATCGAGTTGATCCTCAACGGGGGCGGCAGGCCGAAGGTCATCGAGGTCACCGACCCGCGAGCACCGATCCACATCCCCTTCAAGCGGCGCGCCGACCTCACCCAACTCGAGATCAGGATCACCGAGACCGACCCGAAGTCCGGGAACCGACACGTGGGCTTCGCCGAGGTGATCATCCGTTAGGTCTGGTACAAACGCGACATGGTCAAACACCGCGTCGCATCCCTGCTCGTGGCCGCCGCCCTGACCGTCTTCGTTCCCGCCCAGGATCCCACAGCGCCCAACATCGTGCTCATCGTCGCCGACGACCTCGGGTATGGCGACCTGGGCTGCTACGGACAGAAGGTCCTGCGGACACCCCACATCGACCGGCTCGCGAAAGAGGGGCTCCGGTTCACCGACTTCTACGCCGGGTCCACCGTGTGCGCGCCGTCCCGATGCGTGCTGATGACGGGCCTGCACACGGGACACTGCCTCATCCGTGGCAACGGCAAGCAGAACCTGCGCTCCGGCGACGTGACCATCGCCGAGGTCCTCAAGGAAGCGGGGTACAGGACGGGGTGCTTCGGCAAGTGGGGCATCGGGCACGAAGACAGCGCGGGGCTGCCGACGCGGCAGGGTTTCGATGCGTTCTTCGGCTACCTGGATCAGCACCAGGCGCACAACTACTACCCCACGTTCCTCATCCGCAACGGCGAACGCGTGGCGATCCCGAACGTGGTGCCGAAGGAAGGCAAGTGGGGACAAGGCGTGGCCTCAAAGAAGGTCGCTTATTCCCACGACCTCATCGTCAACGAAGCCCTGTCGTTCATCGACGAGAACAAGGACCACCCGTTCTTCCTCTTCCTCCCGGTCACCATCCCCCACGCCAACAATGAAGCGGGCAAACGGGGCATGGAAGTCCCGGAGCTCGGTCCGTTCGCCGACGCCCCCTGGCCGGCTCCGGAAAAGGGCTTCGCCTCCATGGTCGCGCGGCTCGACCGCGACGTCGGTCGCGTCCGGGAGCGCATCGAGAAGCACGGCCTCGCGAAGCGCACGCTGATCCTGTTCACGTCGGACAACGGCCCGCACTCCGAGGGCGGGCACAGGAGCGGTTACTTCGACTCGAACGGTCCCCTTCGCGGGCAGAAGCGGGACCTGCTGGAGGGGGGGATTCGTGTCCCGTTGATCGCCTGGTGGCCTCGAAACGACCCGGGCGTGACATCCCACGTGGCGGACTTCACCGACCTCATGCCCACCCTCGCCCAACTCGGCAACGCGACGTCGCACCTACCGAAGAAGTACGACGGCCTGTCGTTCGCCCCGACGCTGCTCGCCGACACGAAGAACCAGAAGACGAGGAAGCACCTCTACTGGGCGTTCTACGAACGCGGCGGCGACCAGGCGGTCCGCAAGGGGCGCTGGAAGGCCATCCAACAACCGATGAAATCGGCCGTCCGCCTCTACGACCTCAACACCGACCTCGAAGAGAAGACCGACCTTGCAGCCAGGCGCCCGGAACTCGTCAAAGAGCTCACCGCGCTGATGGGTTCTTCCTACACCCCCTCCCCCCGCTGGCGGTTCAAGTAGTCGGTCACTTGCCCCAGAGCTTCTTGAGCAGGCCGTGGGTCCGGGGATCGGCGACCTTCAGCTCTCCCTTCACGAACGGCCAGTAGTCGTTGGCGCCCAGGTAGGCCTCGGTCATCTCGGCGAAGAACTCCTTGGGGTTGTTCAGCGCGTAGTGGCGACGTGTCCCACCCCCGATGTGGCGGACCGTGTCGTACTGCCCGGACGCCTTGGCTCGCTTCCAGGCGGCCGTGATCTCCGCGTGCTCGAACCCGAGGACACGATCGTGGTAAGCGTGGGCGAGCTCGTGGAGGATCACGTACGGCTGGGTGTTCGCTCGGACGAGATTGACGAAATCGGCAGCGCGAGGGATGTGCACGGACTTGGCCATGAGCACGGAGTGTCCATGTCCGCGGAGCCAGCTCGCGGACGGGTGGTAGCACATACTCTCGACCGCGTGGTGACGGTCGATCCAGATGGGGACCTCCCGTAGTCGTTTCACCTTGTCCGCGGGAACGACAAGCGCGACCTCCGCCAGCTTGGTCTCCAAGACATGGAGGGCGGGATCGGAGAGCAGTTCCCTGTCCACATGCACCGTCCAGCCTTGGATCACGCGCTTGACGTGTGCCCCGTCCTCCCCCGGCAGGGGCCATGGGGTGGCGCCGTATTGCTCGCGCGCCCGGCGCAATCTCCCCTTCATCTCGCTCAGCACGTCCGCGTACGCAGCGTCCGCATGGACGGACCGCAGCTCATGCGGGTCGGTCTCGAGGTCGAACAGTTGCCACTCCTTCGTCCCCGGCAGGTACATCAGCTTGTGCCGCCTGGTGCGAACGCCCTCGTGACGCGGGACCGCGTGCTCACCTTCCTCGTAATACGCGTACCAGACCTGGTCACGCCAGGGCGTCGGCCGCCCGGTCAGCAAGGGGACCATGCTGCGCCCGTGCATCGCCTCGGGGATCTCGACCCCCGCCGCCTCGAGAAACGTCGGCGCGTAGTCGATGTTCTGCACCATCCCCTCGACACGCGTCCCGGGCCGGATCCGCTCCGGCCACCGCACGAGCAACGGCATCCGCAGGGACTCCTCGAACATCCAACGCTTGTCGTACCAGCCGTGCTCCCCCAGGTAGAACCCCTGGTCGGATGCATAGACGAAGATCGTGTCGTCCTTCAAACCCTTGGCGTCGACCCAGTCCAGCAGCCGCCCGACGTTCTCGTCGACCGCCGCCACCGTGCTCAGGTAGTCCTTGATGTAGCGCTGGTACTTCCACCGCAGGAGCGCGTCCCCTCGCGGCGGGTTCGCAAGAAACGCCGCGTTCTCCTTCGCATACGCCGCGTCCCAGCGCTGCCGCTGCTCGGGGGTCATGCGCCGCGTCTCGGGGCTCTTCAGGTGCCGATCGAACGGGTCCGGCATCCCCGAGTCGGGGATCTTCAGGTCGTAGTCCCAGTAGAAGTAGTCCCGAATGGACATCTCGTTCTTCGCCAGCAGCGCCGAGCGCCCCGACCAGTCGTCCCGCAACGTCGCAGGCTCCGGGACGTCCTTGCCGTCGAACATGCCGAGATGCCGAGGCGCCGGAGCCCACGTGCGATGCGGCGCCTTGTGCTGGCACATGAGGACGAACGGCTTCTTGGGATCACGCTTTTCGAGCCACTCGATGGCGAGATCGGTGGTCAGGTCGGTCGCGTATCCGGTGCGGCGCTGCGACCCGTCCTTGGTTCGGAAGTCCGGGTTGTAGTAGTTCCCCTGCCCCCGCAGAACCTCCCAGTAATCGAACCCCTGCGGGTCCTCCCGCAGGTGCCACTTGCCGATCAGGGCCGTCTGATAGCCGGCTGCGCGCATGAGCTTGGGGAACGTCACCTGCTTCGGATCGAAGCGGTCCATGTTGGTGCGCTTGCCGTTGGCGTGGCTGTGCTTGCCCGTGAGAACGGTGGCCCGGCTCGGTGCGCAGATGGAGTTCCCGCAGAAGCTGTTGAGCAGGATGGCGCCTTCGGCCGCGAGCTGGTCGATTCGGGGCGTGCGATTGATCCGCGACCCGTACGCCCCGATGGACTGGACCGCGTGGTCGTCCGAGAACACGAAGACGATGTTGGGACGCCGCTGCGCGGGAAGCGCAGATACGGCCAGCGCGGCGACGACGAACGTGAGGACGGATACGGGGCGCATGGCCACCATCCTACTGAGCCCGGTACAGACGCGCGTACGTACCTTCGTTTTCGATCAGGGACGCGTGCGTCCCCTGCTCGACGATGCGCCCGCCGTCGATGACGAGGATGAGGTCCGTGTCCACGATGGTGGAGAGGCGATGCGCGATGACCAGGGTCGTCTTGCCACGCAGCAGGTTCTTGAGCGCGATCTGGACAGCGCGCTCGGACTCGGCGTCCAGGCTGCTCGTCGCCTCGTCCAGCAGAAGGAACGAAGCGTCCTTCAGGATAGCGCGCGCGATGGTGACCCGCTGCAACTGACCGCCCGAGAGGGTGGCACCTCGCTCGCCGACCAGGCTGTCATAGCCGTCGGGCAGCGACGCGATGAGATCGTGGACCTGGGCCGCGCGCGCGGCCGCCTCGACGTCCTCCAGCGTCGCGTCGGGCC
Organism: Planctomycetota bacterium; assembly: GCA_013213915.1. Lineage (GTDB taxonomy): Bacteria > Planctomycetota. The sequence continues at coordinate 12,198 of JABSRK010000036.1, read as the reverse complement.
GGGCGTACGCGATGTTCTCCCGAATGGTCGCATTGAACACGAACGGACGCTGGCTCACGATGGCAAGCTGCTCAAGCAGACTGTCCGCACGGAGGTCTTCGATGGGCACCCCATCTACAAGGACGCGTCCGTCGTCGGGCTGTCGAAAGCGAAAGATGAGGTCGGCGATCGTGGACTTACCGGCACCCGACGGTCCGACCAGCGCCACGGTCTTGCCGGCCGGGATCTCGAACGAAACGTTGGAGAGCACGCGCGTCTCTGGCTCTTCGTCGTCGCGATAGGAAAACGACACGTCTTCGAACACGATCCCCTGCCGGATGGGTCCCGCGACCACGTCGCCCCCCAGCCCCTCCGTGTCGTCACGCGCGTCGAGGACTTCGAACACGCGCTGCGCAGCGGCCATGGAGCCCTGCCACTGGTTGTACCCCTTGGTGAGGCGACGCAAGGGACGGTACATCGTGGCGAGCGCGACGAGAAAGGCGCCGAAGGTCTCGCTGTCCAGTCCCCATTCGCCGGTAATGACGAGATAACCGCCCATGGCCAGGGCGACACCCAGGCTCAGCGCGTAGACCAGGCCGATGAGTCCGCGGCTCGACGCCCTGGCACGGGTGAGGGCCATCTGCCGCTTCAGCCAGCGATCATTGACCTCCCGGTAGCGCTTGTCTTCGTGACCCTCGGCGCCGAACGCCTTGATGACCCGGAGCCCCGAGAGCGCCTGATTGACCGTTTCAGCGGCCTCGCCGAGAGATACGAGGCTCTTGCGGCTGTGACGGCGGACCTTGCGGCCGATCATGAGCAGCGGCACCGCGAGCACCGGGAGGATGATCGTGGACGCCAGCGCCAGTCGCCAGTTGAGGACAAACGCAGCGGTCGTCGCGAAGAGGAGCGTCAGCGGCTGGAGAAGCATGACCGTCAGGAAGATCTTGATGCCAACGTAGGCATGCTCCACGTCCGTCGCGAACCGCGACATGATGTCGCCCACCTTGCGCTCGGTGAACCACTTCACCTGCATGGCGAGGACGCGGCGCATGAGCGCGCAGCGCAGGTCCTTGACCACGAGCGCCGCCATGTAGCAACCGAAATACGCGCTCGCGTAGGTCGACGCCGCGTTGAGGAAGCCGACGAAGAGGACCATCAACACGATGAACCCGAGCGCCGCGAGGCGTGGGTCCCCCCCGTCCATCCCGAGCACACCGGCCCACCAGATACCCGCATCGGTGAACCAGTCGGTGAGCCCGGACGGCTCGCCGGCGGCCTCGTCCACGAACACCACGCCTACTGCGGCCTTCGCCAGCACGATCGGAGCGGTCCCTGACAGCGCCGCGAGCAACGTCGCTATGACCGCCGCCACCAGCACCATACGGTGCTCACGGACCCGCCCGAGGAGCCGAACCGCCAGGCTGATCGATCGTTGCCTGGGCATCACCCTGGTCGGCGGGTTGCCACCGCCGCAGGAACCTGTTTGAGTTCTCGGCGAATCCCATGGACACACGCGCCGTGATCTGCAACCCGTCGCCCGTCCGCGTCTGGGGTCTGACGCCAACGGACCGCCTCAACCGCTTCCTGGAGCGGAAGGGGATTCTCGTCGCCGACGACGTCAACCACACCGACGGCGCCCGGGACGTGCTCATCCTCCGGGGCGACCACGTCTACGACGACCGCTTGCTGGACGCGCTCATCGCAAACCCAAACGTGGCCATGCGATCCGGCGAGGACGACGGTGCCCCGGTCGTCGCCGCACACGTCCCCCTTGGGGACGCCGCGACCCCCCTCGACGAGATGGACGGCGTCCCTCCGTCCGCGTTGGCCGCCGACGCCCGCCTCGCCCTCTTGAAGGCGGAGACGCCGTTCGCTCTCGAGGTCACCGAAGCCAACCGTCGCACCATCGAACGGCGGCTCTATGACTCGTCGTACAAGGGCGTGACAGACGTCGTCACGAAGTGGGTCTGGCCGACGCCCGCGCGCTGGTCGGTGGGCGTGTGCGTGCAGCTGGGACTGCGACCGAATCACGTGACCATCCTCGGCTTCACCCTCATGCTGGTCGCGCTCTCGCTGTTCACTCGCGGCCACTACGGGTGGGGGCTCCTCGCAGCCTGGTTCATGACGTTCCTGGACACGGTCGATGGAAAGCTCGCACGCACGACGCTGACGTCCAGCCGTTTCGGTCACTGGCTGGACAAGTTGACGGACATCGTACACCCGCCGTTCTGGTATCTCGCGTGGGCAGGCGGCCTCGCGGGCGCGTTTGATTCCCCCACGCCGTCTATCAGCCTCGCCCAGACCGTATGGGTAATCTTCGCGTTCTACATCGGTGGACGCGTGGTGGAAGGGGTCGCGAGCGGCGTCGTCAAGGGCGGCCTGTTCGTGTGGCGCCCGACGGATTCCTTCTTCCGCCTCTTCACCGCCCGACGCAACACATGCCTGGTTCCGTTGACGGTGTTCTGCGCGCTGGGCCGTCCGGACCTCGGGCTCTGGTCGGTGGCCGCATGGACCGCCGCGACGACGGTGTTCCTCCTCTGCCGGTTGATCCTGGCGTGGACCGTGTGGAGACCGTCGCGACGGCAATTGGAGTCCTGGCTCCTCGACGTGAATCCGGGTGCCGCCGACGCACCGCTCGCGGTCCGGTGGTTCGCTCAGCGACCGCGGACCGGCGGTTGACGTCAACGGGCTTCGGCCGACCCTACTCGTTGCCCATCGCACGGACGCGACGCACGCGACGCGCGAGGACCATGGCCGCATCGTCGAGATCGGCAGGGGTGTCCACCTCCGCCCACCGGAGTCCCTTGATGGAAGCGGTGGAGACGAAGCCCGACTGTCCGAGTTCGTCCACGACCGTGAGGTACCACTGCTCGAGCCCCTCGGGCTTGCGCACGGCGCGCTCACGCGCCCAGCGGAACCGGGCCGGGCCATCACCGCGGAAGAGCAGCATGCCGATGGACTCAGCGTGTGTCTCGCTCGGACGCAGGTGCTTGCCGATGCGCACGAGGCGTGTCCCGTCCAACGTCACCCGCATGTCGTCGTCGTCGTAGGAGTCTTTCTCATCGACGGTGACGGTCACCGGACACGTAGGTGACGCGAGAACCCGGCGCACCCCCTCCTGCTCGAACAGGGTATCGCCATTCAGCAGAAGAAAGTCCTCGTCCATCTCGGGGCTCGCGAGCCAGGCAGTCGCCAGGTTGTCCGACACCGAGTGGAACGGGTTGTAGAGAGTGCGAATCTGGGAGCGCTTGGGATGTCGCGCCAGGAGCGCCTCGACCTGCGACGCACCGTGCCCGAGCACGACGACGATCTGATCGATCCCGGCATCCATGAGGACGTCGATCTGCCAGTGGATGATCGAGCGACCGGAAACGTTCAACGCACACTTGGGAACTCTGCGCGTTAGCGGGAGGAGCCGGCGGCCCTGCCCGGCGCTGAGAATCACAGCTTTCAAGTGACAGCTCTCCAACGTCGGCCTGGTCGGACGTGGGCGCAATGCCTTCTGATCCCACGAACGAGGCCCATTCCTTCGACGGTCCCCACGGCGCCGCACGCCATGGACCCGTTACCCGTCGGTCCCCGGCAGATATTCCATCTGGTCCGCCGACGACCCCATGATTTGATCACATGAACCCCGGATACGCTCACTCTCTTACTCCGAGTTCCTCGGAAGATCCCTCCCGCCCATCCCCGGGGTCCGTGGGAACGAACAAGCGGCGGGTCTCTTCGGAATCGAAGCGGTGCTCGGACGGACTCCATGCCCGAACGGTCACCTCAAGATCCCAGCCCGCGTCCGTCGGGGTGATCCGGTAGGCGTTGTAGCGCGGCGTGCGCCCCTTGGCCGGACAGGTCTCCGAGACGGATGCGGCGCCGATCACGGGTACCCGCCGCCCCCTGGCGGAGAGCCAGTTGAACAGCGGACGGTGCGCGTGACCGTGCAGGACCAACTCCACCCCGTGATGATCTATCACGGACCGAAGAGCGGTCGCGTCGGTAAGACGCTTCCGCCAGCCGACAATGCCGCCACACGGGGGGTGATGCAAGAACAGCACTCTGAATCTGCCAGATCGGCCCGCGGTCTCCAGGGTCGCTTCCAACCGACCCAACTGGTCCGCTCCCACGGTCCCGACGGCCAGAGTCGGCCACGAAGGTCGGGCGGAAGAGGCCCCGATCAGGGCCAGTCCCTCCCGGATATCCCGCACCGTGGGGAACCGATCTCCGTCGGCAACCGGAGACCCAATCCAGGGTTCCCAGCGATCCAGCGTCTCGCTGGGGCGCTCGGCGCAGGTGAAATCGTGATTCCCGGGAACGAGCGAAACACGGTCAGGCGGGCCCAGGCTCAGGAGCCACTCACGGACCTGGTCATACTCGGACGGGAGCCCCAACTGGGTCAGGTCTCCGGTGATGACGATCCCATCGGGATGCTGATCCTGGACGTCCCGCGCCACCGCACCGAATGCCTCCTGGTCAAACCGCGCACGCCGTTTCAGCCGCCATGAGAGGTACGCGAGGAGACGCTTGGGATGCGCCAGGGAGCGTCCGCTCAGGGCGGGTTGCGACAGGTGCAGGTCCGACAGATGGACGATAGTGAGAGCCGAAACCACGGCGCGACGCACCCCCCAAAGACGGGGACCAGAGGGAAGACAGGCGGCCACCATTCCGCGCCCGGGGGCGCAGGATTCGGATGCTACGAAGGGAAAGGGGCTCACCCTCGCCTGATTGGTAGATTCTGGTCATGTCCTCTGCAAGCGGACAAGCTCTCGCCCTTCGCCTCCTGGCAGACCGGATCAGCGAACGCTTCGGAGACGCGACCCTCGCCATCGCGTTCTACGGATCGGCGCTGCGCGACGACCAGCCCGTCGATGACGGCCTCTTCGACCTCCTCGTGGTCGTCGATCGGTACCGAAAGGCGTACGGCAAGTGGACGCTGTCGACCATGAACGCGGTGCTACCCCCGAACGTCTTCTACATCGAGGAGCCGTTCGCCGACACGCGCATCCGCGCCAAGTACGCCGTCGTCTCGCTGGCCCAGTTACGGCGCTACACGGGACGGCGGTGCCTGCAGACGTATTTCTGGGGACGCCTCGCCCAGCCCGTCGAGGTTGTGTACGCGCGGGACGACGACGCCCGCGACGCGTTCACGGACGTGCTCCGACAGGCGACAACAACGCTCGCCGCGACCACCGCTCCCATGTTGCCCGAGAGCTTCGACGCGGCATCCCTGTGGAGCCGGGGTCTGGAGTTGTCGTACAGCACCGAGTTCCGCCCCGAGCGCAAAGGATACGCCCGCTCGCTCACCGAACACGGCGTCGAGGGCTACGGGGTCGCCGCCCGCAACGCGGCTTCCACGCTGGGTTGGCACATCGAGGAAGGCGCCGATGGAACGCGGTTCCGGACGCAGGTCTCGCGGCTGCGTCGGGCGTGGTCGCGTGTTTCGTGGTTCGCCCGGCGTGTTCAGGGACGGACACTGCATGTACTGCGCCTCGTGAAGGCCGCGGGGACCTTCGACGGCGGCATCGACTACCTGGTGTGGAAGGTCGAACGCCATTCGGGAGTGAAGGTCGAGGTGAGCGAACGGACCCGGCGCCACCCGCTGCTCTGCGGCTGGTGGACTCTGTGGCGCCTCCGTCGCAAGGGCGGGTTCCGTTGAGAGCAGTGATCCTGGCCGGCGAACGGCGCGGCGAAAACCCGCTCACCGCCGCGGGCGGTGTCGCCTGCAAGGCGCTGCTGCCCATCGGCGATCGATCCATGTTGCAGCGCGTGCTCGACGCGTTGCGCCGGGCGGAGACCGTGGACGAGATCATCGTCTGCGGCCCCGCGGCGCTGTCCCATCACCCCGGGATGAACGACACCCCGCTGGTCGCAGCCGCGGAGACGCCGGCCCTGAGCGTCCTGTCCGCCCTCGAGACCTTGTCCGACGACGAACCCGTGCTCGTCACGACGGCCGACCACGCACTGTTGCGGGCGGAGATCGTCGACTACTTCGTGTCTGCGGCAAACGCGGCGCCCGCAGACGTGACCGCCGGGGTCGCCCGGCTCGAGCTCGTCCGCGACGCCTACCCCCAACTGAAGAAGACTCCCCACCGCCTACGGGGCGGCTCCTGGTGCGGGTGCAACCTGTTCCTCATGCACACACCCGCGGCCCGTGCAGCACCCGAATACTGGCGACGGGTCGAAGCCAACCGCAAGCGCCCCTGGCGCGCCGCAGGGATCGTCGGCTGGTCGTTCCTGCTGCGGTATCTCCTGCGGTCCATGACCCTGGAGAGCGCCACCCGTCACATCGCAAATCGTATGGGCATCAACGTCCAGACGGTCGCGTTGCCATTCGCGGAAGCGGCCGTCGACGTGGACTCGGTCGCCGACTGGGAAGTGGTCCAACGCGCCGTCGAACTGGCGAGCGAAGCATGAAACGGCGCGCACCACACCCAGCCGCGCGGCGCGGCGCGGCGGCGCCAAGTGTGCCCATGCTAAGATCCGCGCGTACGACATCAGGGCTTGTGACGTGAGCTGGAACGGACGGACGGTACTCGCAGTCATCCCCGCTCGCGGCGGCAGCAAGGGGATCCCGCGCAAGAACCTCCGCTCGGTGGGCGGTCTCTCGCTCATCGGCTGGGCGGCCAGGACCGCCGCGTCGCTGCCCTGGATCGACGCCACCGTGCTCTCCACCGACGACGCGGAGATCGCCGCGGAGGGCGAGCGATGTGGTGTCGCCGTCCCGTTCATGCGTCCCGACGAGCTCTCCACTGACGAGGCGAACTCGGTGGGTATGTGGCGACATGCGTGGGTCGAGAGCGAGGAGCACTTCGGCCAGCGGTTCGACTGCTCGGTGCTGCTGCAGCCGACCACACCCATCCGACGCGCCGACCACGTGGAGCGCGCCGTGCGCGCCGTCGTGGACGACGGGCACAAGGCGGCGACCACAGTCAGCCGGGTCCCGGGACACTTCGCCCCGCAGAAATGCCTGGTGCTCGACGAACGCGGGTGCGTGGCGCCGTCTCTGGCCGGCCAAGAGGTAGCGTCCACACGGCAGGAACTGCCCCCATACTACTGGCGCAACGGGGCCTGCTACGTCGTGACGCGCCCGACCCTGGTGGACGAAGGGCACATCGTCGAGGACGATTGCGCGGCCGTGGTCGTGGACGATTTCATGGTGAATATCGACGACCCCATCGAACTCGAGCTCTGTGAGTTCGTCCTGTCGCGCGGCGAGATCGACCATGAGTGACACCTGGCTGCACCGCCCCGACGACACCGCCCCGTGCACGATCATCGCGGAGGTGGGGCAGGCGCACGACGGCAGCCTGGGCATCGCCCACGCCTTCGTCGACGCCGCTGCCGCCGCCGGCGCTGACGCCATCAAGTTCCAGACACACCTCGCGGACGCCGAGAGCACCCCCGACGAACCGTGGCGGAAACCATTCAGCTCCCAGGACAAGACGCGCTGGGATTACTGGAAACGCATGGAGTTCGAGGAGTCCCAGTGGGTCGAGTTGAAAGACCACGCCCACGAGAAAGGCATGCTCTTCCTGAGCTCGCCGTTCTCTCTCAAGGCCGTGGAGTTACTCGAGCGCGTCGGCGTCGCCGGCTGGAAAGTCGCGTCCGGCGAGACGAACAACCACGCGCTCATCGACGCCATGGCCGCGACAGGGCGTCCTGTGATGGTGTCGACGGGGATGAGCCTGCTGTCCGAGATCGACGCCGCCGTCGAACGCGTACGCGGCAGGGACGCGCCGGTCGCCGTGTTCCAGTGCACGTCAGCGTACCCGTGCCCACCCGAGCTCCTCGGGCTGAACATGATCAGCGAGTTCCGCGAACGCTACGGATGCGCCGTGGGCCTCTCCGAGCACTCGGGCACGATCTACCCGAGCCTCGCCGCCGCCGCGTACGGCATCCAGCTGCTCGAGGTCCACGTGACGCTGAGCAAGGACATGTTCGGGCCGGACGTTCCGTCGTCCGTGACTCCTGCTGAACTCCAAACCATCGTCGACGGCGTGCGCTTCATCGAGACGATGAACGCCCACCCGGTCAGCAAGGACAACATGCCCGAATCCGTGAGCTCGCTCCGCGCGATCTTCACCAAGAGCGTCGTCGCGACGACCGACCTGGAACGGGGGACCGTGCTCGAGTCCGCCCACCTCACGTCGAAGAAGCCGGGCAGCGGCATCCCGGCCAACGACCTGCCGTCCCTCATCGGACGCACCCTGGCGAGGGACGTGGCACGGGACAAACTGCTGTCCCACGAGGACCTGGAGGGAACGGCGTCATGAGCCGCAAGGTCTGCGTCGTCATCACCGCCCGGCCGAGCTACTCCCGCGTGCGCTCCGTCTTGCGCGCGATCCGCGATCACGCGGGTCTGGAGCTACAGCTCGTCGTTGCGGCATCCGCCCTCCTGAACCGCTACGGCGCGACCGACCGCACCATCGAGGCGGAGGGTTTCACCATCGACCGGCGCGTGTTCATGATTCTCGAGGGCGAGAACCTGGTGACGTCCGCCAAGTCCACGGGCCTCGGTGTCGTGGAACTGGCGACTGCGATCAACGACCTCAAGCCCGACGTCGTCGTATCCATCGCGGACCGCTTCGAGACCCTGGCCACCGCTATCGCGGCGAGCTACCTGCACGTCCCGCTTGCCCACATCCAGGGCGGCGAGGTCACCGGCTCCATCGACGAGAAGGTCCGACACGCGATTACCAATCTCGCGGATCTGCACTTCGTGGCCTCCGAGCCGGCCGCGCACCGCGTCGTGCGCATGGGGGAACGCCCCGAAACCGTGCACGTCACGGGATGCCCGTCCATCGACGTCGCGCGGCGAGCGCTGGACGCGCCCCCCGACGACACCGATCTGTTCGAGCGCTTCGGCGGCGTCGGCCCGCGCCTCGAACTGTCCAACGGATACGTGGTCGTGCTGCAACATCCGGTCACGACCGAATACGAGGAGTCGCGAGCGAACATCGAGGAGACGCTGCACGCCGCGCGGGAGCACGCCGCGCCCACCCTCTGGTTCTGGCCCAACGTGGACGCCGGGTCCGACGGGACATCCAACGGCATCCGCGCCTTCCGCGAGCGCTGGACCCCCGACAACATGCACTTCTTCAAGAGCCTCCCGCCTGAGGACTTCATCCGCCTACTACACGGCGCCGCCTGTATCGTCGGCAATTCCAGCGCCGGTATTCGCGAGTGTTCGTACCTGGGCGTGCCGGCTGTGAACATCGGCGGGCGGCAGGCGGGACGCGACCGCGGCCCCAACGTCATCGACGTCACCTACGACCGCAAGGAGATCCTCGCCGCCATGGAGAAATGGCAGCAGCGCGCGCGCCCCGAGTCGGATCCGCTCTACGGAGACGGGTTGTCGGGAGCCCGCATCGCAGACCTGCTCGCAGACGTCCCGCTCACGGTAGACAAGCGCCTGGCGTACTGACGCCCATGGACAGCGGCGACGCGCAAGGCGCCCGGATGTGGGCGCTCGTCGGAGAGAAGGCGGGCGACAACGCCCAGGTCCTGGCGCTCGCGCAGGCCGTCGGCATCCCTTTCGAGAAAAAGCGCATCCGCTACAACGGGCGACGCATGCTGCCGAACTGGCTTCTGGGAGCCACGTTGACGACAACCTCGGCCGTCTCGCGACCACAGATCGCACCGCCATGGCCTGACATCGTCGTCGCCAGCGGCCAGCGCAGCGTCCCCGTCGCGCGCAAGATCAAGCGCGAGAGCGGCGGCAGGACACGCATCGTCCAGATCGGACGTCCGCGCGCACCCCTGAACTGGTTCGACCTCGTCGTGACGACGCCGCAGTACGGACTGCCTCCTCGGGACAATGTCGTCCACCTCGACCTGCCATTCCAGGGCGAACGGGACCGGGACGTCGGCAGCGAATGGAACGCGACGTTGCCACCAGGGGAACCGCACATCGGACTGCTGGTCGGCGGCGACATCGGGCCGTACCGGTTCGACCCCCACACCATCGATGCCCTCGCCGAGGGGGCCCTCGCCCTGTGCACGGCCCGAAATGCCCGACTGGTCGTGACCAGCGGTCGCCGACTGCCCGTCGCCGCAAGGAACCGGCTCCGCGACGCCACCCGTGAGAATTGTGCGGTCTTCCACGCTGTCGAGGACGACGGCGCAAACCCCTACGCCGCGATCCTCGCACGCGCGGACGAGTTCGTCGTCACCACCGACAGCGTCTCCATGATCGCGGACGCCGTCGGTGCCGGACGACCTCTTCACCTGTTTTCACCGTCGCTCTCGCCGCCGATCAGCTGGCGGTTGATCGACGGACTGGCCAGACTCGTCGGCGCCGTCTGTCCGCGCGGGCTCCACGATGCGCTCGTGGCGCGGGGCCTCGTCATCCCGCCCCGGCGCACCGAGCTCGTCGCCACGACGTTGGTGGCCAACGGCGACGCGGCGTGGCTGGGCGACGAGCCGCCGGAGAAACCGACGGATGCCTCAGATCGCGCCGCGACCCATGCGTCGCTGCTGGAACGGATCCGCGCCCTCGGCCATGGGAGCTCCTGACATGAACGACACCATGACCACCTTCGGATATCCGGAATCCTGCCTCCTGGAGTACACGCACTGGGCGGTGCTGCTGCGCCCCAAGCAGGTCACCCTCGGCTCCCTCGTGCTCGTCTGCAAGGAGGAGGCCCGCGCGTTCGGCGACATCACTGCGGCCGCGTTCGATGAACTCTCGACCGCTGTGGCCGACATCGAGCGCACCCTGAAGAACACCTTCGACTACGACAAGATCAACTACCTCATGCTGATGATGGTCGACCCCCACGTGCACTTCCACGTCATCCCGCGGTACGCCGCGCCGGCGACGTTCGACGATGTCCTATTCCCGGACGCCGGTTGGCCGGGCCCCCCCGCCCTCGGCTCACCGACCGAGACGACCGCCGAGACCCATCGCCGCATCAGCGAGTTGATGGTCAGCGGATTCGGGACACGAGGGTGATGGCGACGCCCGCGGTGAGGATGACCGGCGCCAACGCCACCACCGCCGCATCGAGCTTGGCGAGCGCCCCGAGATAGGCCACCGCCTCGACACCGATGTGGGCGAGCACGCCCACCACGGCTCCGAACCCGAGGCGCCTTCCCACGCTCTGAAGGCTCGAGCCACCGAGCGCGAAGGGGACGGCGAGCAACATCATGGCCAGGGTCAGGAAGGGCGCGCTGAGCTTCTTCCACAGGCTGCGACGCAGTTCGTCGCGTGTCGCCAGCGGCTCGTCCGATCGCACTTCGCGCCACAGGCGGGATACGGACAACAGATCGGGCGGGCTGATCAGCAAACCCAGGGTTTCAGCGCTCAGCGGCGACGGGATCTCATAGACCGGGAGCATGATCGACCGCGACCGTAGCTCTCCCCCCGCCAGGACATCCCGCTGGACGTCCAGAAGAAGCCACCGGCCGCCAGGAAGGACCGACGCGGACTCTGCTCGCAGCACCTCCACCAGGATTCCGCCGGCATCGAACCTGAACACCTGGACGTCTTGCGGCGTCCGTCCCCCGAGCACCGCTCCCACACGCACGATGGTGTCTCGGTCCTTGAGCCATACGGCCTCCTCGGTCATCGCTGCCTCGGCCCCCCGGGTGGCGACGCGCTTCGCCCGCGCCGCTTCCTGGCTGAGGGGCGGCGCGACGAACTCGGCGAGCAACGCCATCAAGACCAGAAGCGGCACCGACGCCTTCAGCACCGCGACGACCACACGCGTCGGCGAGACCCCCGCCGCGCGCATGACCAGCAGCTCGTTCCCGGTCGCGAGCGCGCCCAGCCCGATGATCCCTCCGATCAGCGCGCTCACGGCAAAGAGATCGAACGCCCGCGCCGGCATGGTCAGGCCGATCCCCTCCACCGCATCCAGAATGCCGTACTGCCCCTCCCCCACGTCGTCGAGCTCGCCCACCAGCGCCGCAAGGCTGATCAGCAAGACCAGCACCACGAGGCTCACCAGGACTCCCCCGATTAGGGCCCGTGCGACGTACCGCTCGAGGATGCTCACGAGCGCCTCCGTAGGCGTCTGCCGCGCACCGAGACCAGCAACAGAAGCACCACGCCATCGACCCACCACACCCCCGGAATCGGCCCGACGACCCCCTCCTTGACCCAGCTCCGCGCGGAGAGGCTCACCAGTTGGTAGACGACGCAGACCGAGACGACCGGGTTTCGCGAGACCTGATGGAGAAGGACCTGGAGACAGTTGTCGAGGACGTGCTTCTCGAAGGGGA
>JABSRK010000359.1 GCA_013213915.1 Planctomycetota bacterium | reverse complement strand
TACCCGCAGAATGGCCCTTCCCAGGGCGAGTCGAAGCGCAGCACCACCCCCTCGTCGCGCGGCTGGCTGAGGCGCAGCTCGGCCCCTTCGAGCCGGTCGATCAGGGTCCGATCGACGAACAACTCGCGTCGGGACCCCAGGTCGAGGGGCTCTTGCGACGGCGCGACGGGGACGAGAACGAGGGCATAGAGCAGCCACTGGCGAGTTTTCACGCGATGTCGATCCTCGGTAGCAAGCGCACGGAAAGGGAGGTCAGCGCTTCAGTCGTTGAGCCAGAAACGCGCGCACCTTGCTCCACGCGTCTGACGCTGACCTGGCGTCATAGCGAGCGCTGGACGGGTTGGCGAAGGCGTGGTTGGCGTCGTAGCGGTGGATCGCGTGGGCGACGCCGGCGGCCTTCAGGCCCTTCTCGAAGCTGTCCACGGTCGCCGGCGGGATGCCGCGGTCCTGGTTGCCGAAGACACCGAGGACGGACGCCTTGATGGCCTTCAACTGGGCGGGGTCGGTCTTCAGCCGTCCGTAATAGACGACCGCGGCGTCCAGGTCACCGAAGCGGAGCGCCGCGCGGAGCGACCATCCGCCACCAAAGCACCAGCCGATGGCCGCGAGACGTTTCGCCTCGATGCCTTGGTGAGTCTTCAGGAATTGCAGCGCGTCCGCGATCACGGCGGTGCCCGCCTTCTCATCCACGGATTGCATCAGGCGCATGGCGTCATCGCGGGTTTTGGCGACCTCACCTCCATACATGTCCACTGCGAGGGCTGCGTAGCCGTCGGCGGCGAGGCGGTCCGCCCAGTGTTTGACGTGCGCGTTGAGCCCCCACCATTCGTGGATCACGACGACACCGGGGAACGGCCCCTTGCCCTCGGGCATGGACAGGTACGCTTTGCCCTCGCCGAGCTTCAAGTCCTTGCCGACGAGCTTGGGCGCTTCGCCCTCCTTCAGTTCGTGCAGCGCCTTGAACGTGGCTTCGTCGAGGACGCCGGTGTGACCGGTGTCGCCACCGGGGCTCGCACCGAGCTTCTTGAGGACGGCCACGACCTCTTGGCCGTGCTTGCGGACGTTCACCCGTTCGAATACGTGGCGCACGACGCCGGAAGCGTCGATGACGAAGGTGACGCGTCGTGCGTAGGGCCGTCGCTCTCCGAGGACGCCGTAGGCCCGCCCGGCCTTGCCCTCCGGGTCTGCGAGGAGGGGATAGTCGAGGGACTCAGCCTTCGCGAACCTGGCCTGCGCCTCCACCTTGTCGGTGCTGATGCCGTAGACCTTGGTGCCGACGGCCTTGAACGATGGCGCTGCGTCCCGCAGCGCGCACACCTCCATGCGTCAGCCGCCGGTCATGGCCTTGGGGTAGAAGGCCAGGACTGCCCATTCTCCCTTCGGCGGGAACGCCGTGTCCTTGCCCTTGTGGTTCTTCAGGGTGAAGGAAGGAGCCTTGGAGCCGACCTCGGGAACCTGGGCCGAAGCGGACGCGAAGAGCGCGAGGACGATGGCGCAGACGGAGACGACGAAACGGGATGACGACATGGGGGTTCCTCCGAGAGGGGCGCCTACTCTACACGAGGGTTGGGGACCCATTGACGCCTGGACCCACAGCCGGTCACGACTACCGGGCTATGATGTCCGGCCGCACCCACTCGGGAGTTCTTCCATGACGCGCATCGCCCTCCTGATCCTCCTCGCCTCGTCCCTGGCCGCGCAGACGCCGGTGGCGGACCCGCCGGTATCGACCTTCTCCATCGTCGCCTACGACCCTGGCGCCAAGGAGTGGGGGATCGCCGTGCAGTCCAGGTTCCTCGGGGTCGGCGCAGTGGTGCCGTGGGCGAAGGCCGGTGTGGGCGCCGTGGCGACCCAGTCGTGGGCGAACACCTCGTTCGGCCCGCGCGGATTGGAGCTGCTCGAAGGAGGACTGTCGGCGCAGGAGGCGCTCGATCGGCTGATCGCCGACGACGAGGACAGGGAGCGTCGCCAGGTGGGCATCGTGGATGCGAAAGGCAATGTGGCGACGTACACCGGCAAGCAGTGCATGGACTGGGCCGGTGGCAAGACCGGCAAGGGATACTGCGTGCAGGGGAACATCCTCGCGGGGGACAAGGTGGTCGCGGCGATGGCGAGCGGCTTCGAGGCCGCTGAGGGCGATCTGGGCGACCGGCTGATCGCGGCTCTCGCGGCCGGGCAGGAGGCCGGCGGTGATCGCCGAGGGCGGCAGTCGGCGTCCCTGCTGGTGGTGAAGGACAAGGGCGGCTACGGCGGTTACAACGACCGCTATCGCGACGTCCGCGTGGACGACCACGCAACACCGATCGCTGAGTTGAAGCGTGTGTACGGGCTCCACAAGCGCGTCTTCCGCACCCGAGGAGGAGGGCGTCGGTCGCGACGTCTGAGCGCCCTACGCAAGGCCGTGTGGGAGGGCATCGCCAACGACGAGGGAGACCTGGTCGCGTTGAGCGACGCCATCTGGCGTCACGCCGAGACCAGCCTGGAAGAGACGCAGTCGTCGGGGAGCCTGGCCGAGTATCTGGAGAAGAACGGCTTTTCGGTCGAGCGTGGCGTGGCGGGCATGCCGACCGCGTTCGTCGCGTCGTGGGGGAAGGGGGCTCCGGTCATCGGCATCCTCGGTGAGTTCGATGCGTTGCCCGGGATCAGCAATCAGGCGAAACCGGAGCGCGTGCCGTTGACCGAAGGGGCGCCGGGCCACGGATGCGGCCACAACCTGTTCGGTGTCGCGGCCGCGGGCGCCGCGGTGGCTGCGAAGCGTGCGCTACAGGCCGAGGGGATCTCCGGCACCATCAAGTACTTCGGCTGTCCTGCCGAGGAAACCGTCATCGGCAAGGTGTACATGGCCAAGGCGGGGGTGTTCGACGGACTGTCCGTCTGCCTGGACTGGCATCCGGGCACCTGGACGGGGGTCGACTTCTCGCGGACGCGGGCCATGAATAACTTCACCGTGGAGTTCTTCGGCAAGACCGCCCACGGCGCCGCCGATCCCTGGAACGGGCGAAGTGCGCTCGACGCGGTCGAGCTGATGAACCACGCCGTCAACCAGTTGCGTGAACACGTGGAGCCGTCAACGCGCATCCACTGCGTCATCTCGGACGGCGGCGGCGCGCCCAACGTCGTGCCCGGTTACGCAAAGGTCTGGTACTACGTTAGGGATCTCGAACGCGCGGGCGTCGAATCCACCTACCAGCGAGTGCTGAAGACGGCGAAGGCGGCGGCCATCGCCACCGAGACGACCCACAAGGTGACGTTGACCACCGGCGTTCACAGCTACCTGCTCAACCGCCCGCTCAGCGAGCTCCTCGACCGCAACATGAGAGCTGCCGGTGCGCCGACGTGGACCGAGGAGGAGCAGGCCTTCGCGCGGCTGATCCAGGAGGCGACGGGGAAAGACGCCAAGGGGATGTACGTGGGCATCAAGGCGATGCCCAAGGACGAGCTGCCGGCGACGGGCGGTTCGACGGACGTGGCCGAGGTGAGTCGCATCGGTCCGACGGCGAAGCTGCGAGTCGCGGCGGCACCACAGGACGCTCCGTGGCATGCGTGGCCCGTGGTGGCTTGCGGGGGCATGAGCATCGGACACAAGGCGATGATCTCAGCGGCCCGGACC
>JABSRK010000358.1 GCA_013213915.1 Planctomycetota bacterium | reverse complement strand
GACACCACAGGTGCAGATACTCATCAACGGCATACCGACCAAGGTGTTATTCAGTGGTTCCTTCCATCAGGTATGGGGCGGCATGCCGGTCAAGAGCATCTCCCGCATCGAAGTCATACGTGGGCCCGGTTCCGCCATCTATGGTGCCGATGCCTTCGATGCGCGCGCCCATCTTGTTGAGGAAGAGGGCGAGGTCCGTCACCTCCGGTTCAAAGGCGGCATTCCTGATTTCCGTTCGGCCCTCGGCCAGGGTCGCGGCCATCAGCAGAAAGTGGATCAACTGTTCGGCGCGGATGTTCCAGTTGGTGGTCCACGCGAGGGCCGAGATGAGGACCCGCGGGAAGAACACCCGGTGTGATGCGTTGTGCAGGGAGAACGCCGCCTCGAAATTCAGGTCGCCGTCATGCGCGGCAGCGACCTCCTCGACCAGACTCCACTGGTCGTAGTAGGGCATGTCCACCCCGCGAGTCGCGACAAACAGAGCGATGAGCAGCGGCGGAACGAGGGTGAGCACGCGCCCGAGCATGCGCACATGTTACCCGGACCGCAGACGTCCTCACCCACCGAACCTCGAGCCGCAGTGTCGCCGCGAGCCTGTTGCGCCACGGTGCCCGAAGGGCCTGGACTCAGCGCTCAATACGGTGGATGTGATGGGTTGCAGGGGGACAAAAGCAGGCCTCGCGGCGTCTCACCTCTTCACGCCGGATGCCCACCTGTATAATCCCGAGCAAGCGGAGATACCGAACAATGAAAAGCAATGCTCCTGGCGCCGTAGCGAGTCTCGTATGCGGCATCATCTCCATCGTCTTCTGCTGGATCCCGATCGCCGGCCTCGTACTTGGGATCATCGCCATCGTGTCGGCGAACAAGGCCAAAGCCACCGCCGCGCAAAGCCCTGAGCGCTACGAAGCAGGGGGGGTGCGTGTCGGGGGCTTCATATGCGGGATCATCGGCACGGTCTTCTCCGGCGTCTACCACATCTTTTGGTTGTTTATTACCACCGCCGTCACGGCCACGTCATCGTCAGGATACTAGCGTCGCCGGTCGAGACCGTCGCGGGCTGCAGGCACGCGACGGTCCAACGCACCCGATGACCCGGTCGCCGGACAAGTCTCGTTTCCGCTGCTGCGCACCATTGCCGCTGCTCCTGGTGTGCCTGTGCGTGGGGCTGGTCACCGGGTGCGACGACGTGGACGTCGAGCCGGCTCCGGGTCTGCTGCCACGCTACTACGTCGTCCCCGTCACAGAGCGGCCCCGAGCCAGCCAGTTCCTCAGGTACCGCGCGCCGGATCGCAACGGCGGTGGTCTGGACGTGGCGATCACCGAATACGAAGCCTCCGATGGTGGGCCCACGGTCGTCCTCATCGGGGTCGTCCACGTCGCCGACGCGCCTTACTTCGTCTCCATCAACGAGGCCCTGGCCGGATGCGACATCGTGTTGTGGGAAGGTGTCAAACCCGCAGGTATGTCCGCCTCGAAATGGCAGGCGCGATCGCACAACCAGGATCGAGATGGGTCAGGGCTACAACGTCAGCTCGCCACCTGGTTCGGTTTCGTGTTCCAGCTCGACGCCATCGATTACGCAGGGCCCAGGTTCGTACACGCGGACATGTCGCTCGAGGACTTCGTGGCGGCAGGGGGTGGAGATTTCATCGACATCTCGGATTTCTCCGGGGAGTCGGACGAGTTCGAACCCGACGATGCCGCGACGGACCGCGAGCGATTGCCAGGGGAGGTCAACGAGACCTGGGAAGCGGTCATCGCGTTCGGCGAGTTCGCCATGTCGAAGCCGAGCCCCCTGCGTTCGCTCGCGCGCCGGATGTTCGCAGAGACCATGGGATCTGCGGACCTGGGGGACACCCTGGACATGCTGCCGGGATTGTCCGAGTTGCTCCTGGAAAAACGCAACGCCGTCGTGATCGAGAAGCTCGAGGAGCTGCTCCCCACGTCACAGGGGCGCATCGGCATCTTCTATGGTGCAGCGCACATGACGGGACTGGAGGCCGAGCTCACAGGACGCCTCGGCTATCGGCGCACGACCGCCCGCTGGCTGCGGGCATGGGCGGTGCGGCCACCTCTGAAGCGGTAGACCTCATCACCATCGGCCGGCCTCTCAGGTGCCGGATGCGCCGTCGAAGCTCCCCCCCGTGATCTCAAGGAACCGTGCCTCCAAGCTGGCGCCTTCGTGCATGCTCCTCGGGACGAGGTCGTGGTCGATGACGAGGGTCTTGTTGATGGCCTTCAGAGCCGCGTCCTTCTCGTCTGGTGAAGAGAGCTCGAGGTGGAGATTCAGATCCGTGTCCGCGGTTTTTTCCAACGAGGCCACGACGGGGAGAGCGAGGAGCGACTGTTCGGCTTCCCGGGTCAGCGGCTGACCGAGAACAATGCGCACCAGGAAGTTGGACGAGGTCAACTCGGCCATACTGGCGCAAATCTCGAGGCGGCCCAGGTTGAGAATCGCCGCGTGGTCGCACAGGTCCTGGATCTCCTGCAAGTTGTGGCTGCTGAGCACGACGGTGCGGTCCTTTCCCAGACCGCGGATGAGGTCCCTCACGGACCGCGCGTTCTCGGGATCGAGACCGGACGTCGGCTCATCGAGAAAGATCACCTCGGGGTTGCCGAGAAACGCCTGACACAGGGCGACGCGCTTCATCATGCCGTGGCTCAGAGCACGCGCGTTCTTGCGCGCCACTTCCCCCAGCCCGACCAACTCGAGGGCGTTGATCGCCTGCGCTCGTGCCTCGCTCGCGGAGAAACCGTTCAGCCGCCCGAACATGTCGAGTTGCTGGATGATCGGGATGCCGCCCTGAAACGCCGCGTCCTGGGGGAGCATGGAAAAACGCCCTCGTAACCGGCTGATCTCAGCAACGTCGATCCCCAAGACCTCGATGGTGCCGCCGGTTGGCCGCAGGAAACCCGCCGCGACGGAGAAGAGCGTCGTCTTACCCGCACCGTTCGGGCCCAGCAGACCGAAGAGCGTGCCCTGCGGAACGTCGAAGCTCACCTCGGAGAGTGCCGTCACGCCGGTGAAGCGCTTCGTCAGATTGCGCACCGATACGGCAGCATCCATGTCAGAGGTCCCGTTTGCGGAAAGAAGTCAGCCCGAGAAAGAGGAACAACCCCGTGAAGACGAGCATCATCCCGCACCCGATCAGCCGGGTTTGCAGGTCCCCCGACAGGAGGTCGGCCTTCCAGCCCCATGGCAACAGGCGTGTCAGCCACTCCAGGGCGGCCGCGATGGCGGCGTCGGCGGTCTTGAACAGAGCGAGAGGGAACCCCGCCATCAACAAGCACAAGGCAAGGGAGCCGAAGGACGAGTCAAAAAGACCCGAGATCCACGCGCACATGGCGACGTAGGGAAGCGTGAGCAGCAGGAAGGCCAGAAACCCCTGTGCGCTCCACCCCATCATGTCGCCCATGGGGTAGATCCCGAACTTGAGGCCGATGTAAAGGGAGAGGAGAACGACCACGACCGCCATGGATATGGTGATGAAGTAGGTGGTCCCGAGGAATCTACCCAGGAAGATGTTGGGCCGCTCGGTGCGAAGCAACAGGTATCTGAGCCCGCGGTTGCGGATATCCCCGGACGTCTGATTGAACGCAGCAATGGACGTGACGTAGGGGAAACAGATGAGC